>JBILUB010000071.1:0-9347 GCA_044371245.1 Opitutaceae bacterium | reverse complement strand
TTTACCCCGGCGACGGAAAGTTCATCCCCGGCACTCGGCCAAGTCTGACCATCCACCGAGAGAACGACCACCGGATCGTGCACTTGGGCGCTCCGAATCACGCCGGGCAGACCCACGTTCTTCGTGTAGACCACGCGGCCGAAGGTGGTGCCGTCCTCGCTCGGATCCTCGAGGATCACGGGGGAGCGGGCGTCCACGATCTCGGCCGAGAGGTACTCGGCGCCGAGCCGCACGTCGGTGATCACGTTGGCGGCGAAGGTATTCTTCGTGGCGAGCTTGCTCGCCCCCATGAAGAACGCCGACATGGCGGCGGTGGCCACGCCTGCGATGACGAGCGCCACCATCAACTCGGTCAGGGTAAAGGCCGCTCGGGCGGCTTTGCGGGATTTCGGCTTCATGAGGTATCGGGATTTCTAAAGGGTTGAACGCTTCTCAGAGGAGAGTGGTGGATTGACGGAGGGACAGGCTGGCGACGGCGCTACCGGAGCCCTGTCCCCACTTCCGCTCCGAGTCGGCCGAACGGCTGAGACCGAAACCCTGCGACTCGACGCCGCCGTCCCGCCCCAAATCAATGGGCGGTCGCGAGAGCGGAGACGGGCGGCGAAGATACATGGGAAACTAGGGTATTATGCTTTCAAGAAAGGCAGGAGCTATGCCGAGGAGATTAAAATAATTGTCGTTATCTGGGGTGAGTACCTTACTCGATTTGAACCAAAATCTGTAGGTAAAAGTGTCGCTATTATCTGTATATCAGCGGGATTTATGTTCGTAGTTTCCCTGAGGTAAATAACCTGCAGGTTAGGGGTTAAATTCCCGGCTTTGGGGATTTTAGAACAGGACGAAAATAAACGTAGGGGTAAAAAATAGGGGTTAACCCCCGTACACCAAACCTATCTTCCGGGCTGTTCCACCTTTCCTTGCTACGAGGATTCACCGCCCGGCGAGCTCGGGCATCCCCTGCCTAAACGCCCTCCTTCCCCGGGCGCGGAGGGAGGGTGGTCGCGTCGGGTCGGTGTGGGGACGGCGCGACAAAACGGGACCCGCGGAGTGATCCCCCCTGCGGATCGGATGCCCAGGGGCCGCGGGCCCCGACTCAAAGGGCGAGGCTCGCGCGACTAGACCTCGGCGCGCGGCGACCCGGCCGCTCGTAGCAAGTCCAGCATCGCGGGATGAAGGTGGCCGTTGCTCGCCACATAGCGACCGCGATCCTCCCCTTGGGGTCGGTCGCCGTCCGCGTAATCGGTTACCCGACCTCCGGCTTCACGAACGATCAGCAATCCAGCCATCACGTCGTAGGGTTTGAGGTCCTTTTCCCAGTAGCCGTCGAGGCGGCCGGCGGCGACGTAGCAAAGGTCCAGCGCGGCGCTCCCAAGGCGACGCTCACCACGGATTCGCGCCACAAAGGCGGCCCATTCCCGCAGGTTGTTGTCCTCGTTCGAGTGCTTGTCGTAGGGGAAACCGCTCGAGATCACGGCATCGACAAGCTGCCGCGTGGACGAGACGCACAGCGGATGGCCGTTTAGGTGCGCGCCGGCCCCTCGGACCGCGCTGAAGAGCTCATCGCGGGGCGGATCATAGACCACTCCGAGCAGGGGCGTCCGATCGGCCGTGGCGAGCGCGATGCTCGTGCAGAAATGCGGCAGCTTGCTGGCGAAATTCACCGTGCCGTCGATCGGATCCACGAACCATTGATGAGTCGCCTCGTGGGCCGCCGCACCCTGCGCGACCCCTTCCTCGCCGACGATGTGGTCCTGCGGACGCAGCTCACGGAGCGCGTCCACGATGAAGGTCTCCAGCTCGGTGTCGGCGGCGGTCACGATATCGATCCGACTGGACTTGCTGCTGGTCGGGATGGGGGCGGCAAAGTGCCGCAGCGCGATTTTTCCGGCCTCGCGGGCGATGGTCACGACCCGGGGGAGAAGCTCGTTCCAAGACTGCATCGGGCGGAGCTTGCAGTCCGCCACGCGGGCGGAAAGCGCGAAGCGCCCCCGGCGCCGCGGGAGTGGATCAAACCGCCGTCTCGGTGAAGCGCGTCTCGCGGATCACCGTGATGCGGATCGTGCTCGGGTACTGCAGCTCCTCCTCGATGCGCTGACGCAGGGTCTTGCTGATCTCGCGGGCGCGCTCGTCGTTGACCTTGCTCGGATTGACCAGCACGCGCACCTCCCGACCGGCCTGGATCGCGAAGGCCTGCTGCACCCCGTCGATGGAGCCGGCCAGTTTCTCGAGCCGATCGAGCCGCTGGATGTAGGTGTGCATCGATTCGGCGCGCGCGCCGGGACGCACCGCGGAGATCGTGTCCGCGAGGATCACGAGCCCGGCGTAAACCGTCTCGGGCTTCACCTCCTCATGGTGGGCCGCGACCGCGTTGACCACGATCGCCGTCTCGCCATGCCGGCGCACGAAGTCCGCGCCGATCGTCGCGTGGCTGCCCTCGTAGTCGCCCTCGATCGATTTCCCGATGTCGTGCAGCAGGCCGGCCCGTTTGGCGACGTTGGGGTCGAGCCCGAGCTCGCTCGCCATGAGCGAGCACAGGAAGCCGACCTCGACCGAGTGATCGAGCACGTTTTGCGAGTAGGAAAAGCGAAACTTCAGCTTGCCGAGCACCTTGATGATCTCCGGGTGCAGACCGTTGATGCCGAGCCGCTGCACCGCGTCCTCACCATCGCGCTGCAGATTCACATCGAGCTCGGCCGCTGCCGCCTTCACCGCTTCTTCGATGCTCGCCGGATGGATGCGACCATCCTTCACCAGCGCGTCCAGCGCCGCCCGCGCGATCTCGCGGCGCACCGGATCGAAGGAGGAGACCAGGACCATCTGCGGCGACTCGTCGATCAGCAGCGTCACTCCGGTCGCGGCCTCGAAAGCCTTTATGTTCCGCCCCTCGCGCCCGATGATCCGGCCCTTCATCTCCTCGTTCGGCAGCGATACGATCGTCGCGGTGATGTCGTTGTTCGGCCGCGACGACATGCGCTGCATCACCGTGACTAAAATACGCTTCGCCTCCGCCTGGAGATCCTGCTCCGAGCGCTCGAGAATCTGCCGGCGCAGGGCGCGGAGCTCGTCCTGACACTCGAGCTGGACCT
Source organism: Opitutaceae bacterium (assembly GCA_044371245.1). GTDB lineage: Bacteria > Verrucomicrobiota > Verrucomicrobiia > Opitutales > Opitutaceae > IMCC26134_A. The sequence continues at coordinate 6,261 of JBILUB010000071.1, read as the reverse complement.
CCTCCCGTAAGGCGCGGCGGATATCGTCCGCATCCATCTGCGACACACCCTCCAGACGCTTGCGGAGCGATTTGGACAGCGCGCGGATGGCATCCCGTGCCTGGCGGATGGCGCTATCCTCCCGCCCGAGCCGCTCCTCCCGCTGCTGGAGCTGATGATCCAGGAGAGCGAGCGACTCCTCGTGCGACCGAATCTCGCGCAGCCGCAGATCCATCTCGATCTCACGCCGGTCCAGCTCCCGGTTCACCTCGGCGCGCCTGGCGACCAGCTCCTTCTCGAGTTGCTGGCGGATCTCCTCGGCCGCGACCAGCGCCTCGCGCTTGGCGACTTCGAGCAACTCCTCCGCCTGTTCCCGAGCGGCGCGGCGCGTGGCCTGGGTACCCAGCCAAACGGCGGCGAATCCGGCGGCCGCACCGGTGAGCAACACCGCCGCCCAGGGCCAGTAGGGCACCACCTCCTCCGGGACCTTGCTTTGGGCAAGGAAGAGAATGTGGGGTACGGGGCTGGCCGACATGGACCCGCCACAAGACCGCAACGCCGCGAAAACTCAACTCCACACTCGCCCACGCCCCGACGTCCCGGGTCCGCCGCGCCCGACCTTGCCGCCCTGGATGCGACCGGCTTCGCTGCGCCTCCCGCCATGCTCACCAACGGCCTGATCCGCGCCTGGGAGAACCCCGAGCTCACTTCGCTCAACAAACTCCCCGCCCGCGCCACCTTTCACGTCTACCCCACCCTCCGGCTCGCCCGGGCGTGCGACCCTCGATCCTCGCCCTGGTTTCTCGATCTCGACGGAGAATGGGATTTTGCCCTGGCGAGCGACCCCGCGGCCGCCCAGGCGCTTGTCGCCATTGATCGCGAGCCCGGAGAACGGGCGCCGCGGCCCACGGACTGCGCCTGGCATCGCCTGCCCGTGCCCTCGAACTGGCAGATGCACGGCCACGGACATCCCCACTACACGAACGTGCGCATGCCCTTCGCGGAGGAACCGCCTTTCACCCCCGCGCGCAATCCCACCGGCGTCTACCGTCGCCGTTTTCAGGTGCCCGCACAGTGGGAAGCTCACCGGATTATCGTCCACTTCGGCGGGGCCGATTCCCTCCTCGCCGTGTACCTCGACGGCGTGGCCGTGGGACTCTCGAAAGATTCGCGCCTGCCGGCCGAGTTCGACCTCACGCCGCTCGTGCGAGCCGGCGGAGAACACGAACTCATCGCGCTCGTCACGCAGTACTCGGACGCCTCCTTCCTCGAAGATCAGAATATGTGGCGCCTCAGCGGCCTGCACCGGCCCGTCCACCTCCACGCCATCCCGCGGATCCATCTCGCGGACCTCCAAGCCACCCCGCAGGTCGATCTCGCCCGGCACCGCGCCGAACTCGAAGTTTTGGTCAAGGTGGGCTTTCCGCGGAATCTGCCGCTCCCCGGCACCCGGGTCTCGCTCCGCCTGCTCGATCCCCGCGGGCGGGCCGTTCACCCGAAAGCCATCGTCGTCGAGATCGACCACGAACGCCACGCCACCAGCTTTGATCGAGGCTGCGCCCGGCTGCGCCTCGCCGTGCCCCGCACCCGCCTCCGGCTCTGGTCTCACGAAGACCCCGCGCTCTACACCCTCCTCGTCACCCTCACCCCACCCGCCTCCTCCGCCCAAGCCAGCTCGCACACCAGCCTCCGCATCGGATTTCGCCGCGTGGAGGTGCGCGACCGCTCCCTTTTGATCAACGGCCGCCGAGTCCTGATCAAGGGGGTCAACCGCCACGAACACGACCCCGACACCGCCAAGGCGCTCACTCCCGAAGCGATGCGCCGCGACGCCATCCTGATGAAGCGGCACAACTTCAACGCCGTCCGCTGCGCCCACTATCCACCCGATCCCCGCTTCCTCGATATCTGCGACGAACTCGGCCTCTACGTCATCGACGAGGCCAACGCCGAGGCCCACGACTTTCACAACACCCTCTGCCATGACCCGCGCTACGCCACCGCGTGGCTCGATCGCTCCCAGCGAATGGTCCTGCGCGACCTCAACCACCCCTCCATCATCGCCTGGTCCCTCGGCAACGAGTCGGGCCACGGCCCCGCCCACGCCGCCGCGGCCGGCTGGATCCGGCATCACGACCCTTCGCGCCCGCTCCACTACGAAGGCGCCGTCTCCGTCTGGCAGGGCTCCGCCACCCTGCTGCACGGCTCGGACCTCACCGACCTCGTCTGCCCGATGTACACTTCGGTCGAAGACCTCGAGCAGTGGCTCGATTTCAGCGATCGCCACCGGCCGGCCGGCCCGCCGGAGGATCCCGCATCGCTGCTCGCCGCGCACGATGCCGCCGGACTGCACCGGCCCCGCGACGGACGCCCCCGCCCTCCGCTGCGCGCCACGCTCCACCCGCTCGACCGGCCCCTGATCCTCTGCGAGTACAGCCACGCGATGGGCAACTCCAACGGCTCCCTCGCCGACTACTTCCGCCTCTTCCGCGCCCGACCCGGGATCCAGGGAGGCTTCATCTGGGAATGGGCCGACCACGCCCTGCGCGTTTACCTGCCGGACGGCCGTCGCCACCTGGCCTACGGCGGCGATTTCGGCGACAGCCCGAACGACGCGAACTTCGCCTGTGACGGCATCGTATCCGCAGACCGGATACCCCGTCCGGCCTGCCTGGAGCACCACCGCCTCGCCCAGCCCGTCGCCATCGACCTCGTCTCCGCCCGCCACTCGGCCTCGGGGATGACCGCGAGGATCCGCCTCCGCAACGAACACGATTTCACCGCCCTGCACGCGGCCGGCCTGCGTGCCACCTGGACCCTTCGGGTCGACGGTCGGCCCAGGCGCTCCGGCCCCTTGCCCGCCTCCGCGCTCCGCGACCTCGCCCCCGGCGCCTCCCGCGAGCTCGCACTCGTGCTTGGCCCCACGCTCCCCGAGGCCGGCGAATTGCACCTCGACATCGTCTTCACGCTGGCCCGCCGCAGCGCCTGGGCCGAGGCCGGCCACGTCGTGGCCGGCGCCCAGCTCGAGCTCCCGCCACCCCGTCGTCCCTCCCCCCGTGGCCCCGCGCCCTTGCTTCGACGCGCTCCGGTCTCCGCCCTGGAAACCGCGGAAACCGTGCTCCTGTCGGCCGCCGGCATGGAGGCCCGCTTCGACCGCGCCTCCGCCAGACTCGTCTCGCTCCACCACGCGGGCCGCGAGCTCCTGATCCACGGACCGCGACTCCAGCTTTGGCGGGCCGCCACCGACAACGACGGCCTGAAACTCTGGAGCGGCCAGGACCAAAAACCCCTCGGACACTGGCGCCGACTCGGCCTCGACCGCGGGCTCGAGCACCGCCCCGAATCCTGCGAACTGGCTCCGCCCGCCCCCGACGGCTCCATCACCCTCACTCTCGCTCACCGGGCCTCCACCCCCCTGCGCCGGCGATGGAGTGACGCGCACCACACCCACCGCGACACCCTGCACCCCGACGGACGCCTCGAGATTGGCAACGAGATCGTGCTCGGCGCCGCCCTGCGGGACCTGCCCCGCGTCGGAGTACGGCTCGACCTGCCGGCCGGCTTTCGGCGCCTGGCCTACTTTGGTCGCGGCCCCCACGAAAACTATCCGGATCGGAAGACGGCCGCCGACCTCGGACTCTGGGAAAACACCGTCGCCGGCGAGTATGTCGACTACGTGATGCCCCAGGAACACGGTCACCACACCGACACCCGTTGGCTCGAGCTCCACGCCGGCGAGCCGCGGCCGGCCCGCCTGCGCGTCGAGGCGCGTGCGAGCCTCGAGTTCAACGTTTCCCATTTCACCGCGGAGGATCTGTTCGCCGCCACGCACACCAGCGATCTGAGGGCCCGTCCCGAGACCATTCTCTACCTCGACGCCGCCCACCGCGGGCTCGGGACCGGCAGCTGCGGACCGGACGCCCGCGAGCCACACCGGCTAAAGGCCGGCCCGCACAGCCTCCACTTCACCCTGCGCGCCTAGCCCCCTTGGCCCTCACCACGCCCATCCCAGCTCCACCCGCGCCAGTCGTGGGGGAGCGAGACCGACGAGCCCGTCGGCAGCGCGGGAGGTCTCGATCTCCTCGTCCAACAGATTCTCCACCGCCACACTCAGCCGCAGACCCCGCCCGAGATCGTGGTGCGCGGCGAGGTCCAGGCGTAGGGCGCGGGCCAGGGGCAGCGTGTTGAGATCATCCTCGAACTGCTCCGAGGACCACCGCGCGCGGAGATCGAGCTCCAGCGCCCGGCTGGCCCGCCAGACCGCGCCCGCGGAAACGGTGTGGCGCGGCACCTGGGCCAGGCGCCTGCCCGCGAGCTCCGCGGCGCTCCGCCCCCCCTCGCGCACACGGGCGTCGCTCAGCAGATAGTCGATGTCCAGACGCCAGTCGGACGACGGACCGGGAGCCCAGTGGGCCCCCAGCTCCAGACCGCGCACCCGCACCCGCTCCAGGTTTCGCCGCTGGCGGGTGCTCGCGTCGAGAGACACGTTGGCCACCGGGTCGGAAAGTTCGTTCACAAAAACCGTCGCCCGCACACCATGACGGGCGGAAGGAGCGTTGCGAACCAGCCCGACCTCGCCCCCGACCAGCGACTCCGGCTCGAGCTCCGGATTCGCCCGGGTGCTGACCGACCCGACCCGAAAAGGCCGGTGCAACTCATTCAGCGTCGGATCACGAAAGGCGGAGTAGGCGGCCGCCCGCCAGGTCAGGTCCTCCGAGACGGCCCAGGCGAGGCCGGCCGAGGGCGACCAGGCGACATCCCGACGCTCGGCGTATTTCTCGTCCAGCAATACCGCCGAGCTCGCCCGCAAGGTCTCGCGGCGAAAGCCGCCGCTGCGTCGCGTCGAGTCCACCCGCGCCCCGAGCATGAGCGTCACATCCGGCCGAAGCGAACGCGCGTGGGTGACAAAAACACCGCCCACCGTCTGGACGCCACCCGCGCGCCGCTCGCGGAGAAAATCCGACCGCGAGCCATCGTAGAAGAAAAACTCCCGAGTCTCCCCCTCGACCTGGCGCGCGTCGAAGCCGAGCGTGGTCAAGGCCGCCTCCGGGTCGGCCACATCACCCAGGGTGAACTGGGCCGAAAAGCCCGCCGCGGTGGCGGGCACCGCGTATTGGTCCAGGGCCGGCGTCTCGGCTGTCCGGCCGGCATTCACCGCGGAGAAAGTGCTGCGGTAGTCCTGTTCGGCGAAATAGCTCGAGAGCGACCAGGTAGAGAAAAGGGCCGCGCCCGCGGGCGTGCCGGCGAGCGAGACGGAGACGAAGACTTCGTCCGAGCTGTTTTCCTGGTAGGGGGTGCCGTTGCCGCGCTCCTCCCGCCAGGCGCGCACGGCGCTCGTCAGCGTGGTGGTTGGATTGATACGGCGGGCCCAGGTCAGTTGACCGCGCGAGGTTTCCAGCCCGGCCGGCCGATCGATCAGGCCGGGCTCGCGCACGAGGCGGACGCCCTCGGTGGCGAAGGTGGCGGCATCGATCCGAAAAGCGTCCCGGCCGGCCGCCGGGGCGACGGTGGCCGCGACCCCGACGCCACGGGAGCGAAAGTCTCCCAGCACGGCGGCGCCCGAGACGGATCTCGCGGCCCGCCCGCCCGCCTCGTCCGAAGGATCCGCGCCGGGGAAAAGCGGCTCGGACAAGAGGTGGACGACGCCGCCCAGGGAGCTGCCGCCCCAAGCCGGGGAGCCACCGCCGCGCACGATCTCGACGCGATCGAGGGACGCGAGAGGAAGTTTGGTCCAGGCGACCCAGCCTCCAAACGGATCATTGAGCGGCACCCCGTCGAGCAGGACCAGCGAGCGACTGGCTCCGCTGGGCCCCAAGCCGCGGAGAGAGACACCCTGCGCGGTGGGATTGGCGGTGCCTGACCCCGAACGCCGGAAAAGAGAGAAAGCGGCGGAGCGGCGGAGCTTGTCATCCAGGCTGAGGGCGGGCGCGGAGCGCAGCGCATCGGCGGACAGGACGTCGACCGTCAGGGGCAGCGTGGCGGCGTCCCGCGGCGATCTCGTCGCCGTCACGACGAGCGGGGCGAGCGTGACCGCGCTGGTCTGCGCCGGCTCGGCGGCGACCGGCAGCCCACGCGCGGCCACCAGGAAGAGCAGGGTGGTGAGGTGGACGCGGCGCATGGATCAGACCCGGACCCGCCCGCCGAGGAGGGCGTGAAGAAGCACGGCGGCGGCGACCGAGACGTTGAGGGATTCCACCCGCCCGCTCCCGGCGAGCGTGACCAGACCGGTGCAGGCCTTCGCGACCTCCGGGGCGAGGCCCTGCTCCTCGATGCCCACCACCA
>JBILUB010000460.1:0-2507 GCA_044371245.1 Opitutaceae bacterium | reverse complement strand
GTGCAACTCGCGCCGTGGGCACCAACTTTTTGCAGGCGTGGCGTAGTCAGCAACGCGGCGGATCGCCAGTCCGCAGTCCCGGGCGCGATTCCCGGCGCCTGCACCAATCCTTTCCGAGTCCCATTCGACTATCAGCTAGGTCACCTCCCTCTCAAGGAGGAGCAGGCGGGGCAGCACCGTCATGGGACACCACTTTATCCCGCGCGGTTGGTTTAACGGCAGAACGGGCGACTCATAATCGCTAGGGCGGTGGTTCGACTCCACCACCGCGCACCACGCCACGCGCCTGCGCGCTCCTCTTTTTTCGCTCCCATAGTTCAACGGCAGAACGCCGCCCTTGTAGCGCGGAGGCGGCGGGTCGGCACCGCCTGGGAGCCCCACTTTCGGTCCATCGTCCAAAAGATAGGACACAAGCCCGCGAAGCTTGAGATCCCCGTGCGAGTCGGGGTGGACCGACCACTTTTTTGGGCCTGTCGGCAATTATCAGTCACCCGCGCTTCGAACGCGGTTTAGTGAGGGTGGGAGTCCCTTCAGGCCCGCCATTTTTCTCCGCGTGGCGCGAACAGATCAGGCAGCCGTCTTCTAAACGGCCTCATGGTGGTGCGAATCCACCCGTGGAGACTTTTCGAGGAAGGCGAACCCGCAAGGCGCGGGCACCCGTTTGAAGCGGGAGGGGCGACCGAGATGTCGCTGGGGATCATGACCTCCGTCTTCCGCCATCGGAGAGAGAACCGAGCGAGGCTCGGCACGTGTTGGAAACACGTTGGGTCGGTCGACCGCCGGCTGTGGAGCATGACCACCTCTCTCCGCCAATTTTGGAGGGTGAACCTGGGACAGCCCGGGCGCCGCCTCGAAAGCGAACGGACCGGCCTTCGCCGGTTGTGATGCGAGTTCACCGCCGTTGTTCGCCGCGCCGCCCGCTAAGCGGGCACCCGCGCGACTCACCCCTCACTGCGTTCGGGGCTGCGCCATCTGCGCGCTGCCGCGCTCCGTCCGCCATCTTTTCTTGGTCCGTAGCTCAAAAGCAGAGCAGCCGCCTGATAAGCGACAGACACCGGAGCATTACCGGTCGGGCCAACCAAACTTTGGAGAGCGAATCCTCGGAGCGAGGAGACGCGGTGCTAACGCGATCGGCGCCTTTACGGGCGCTGAGGGGCAGGACCTCCGCTTTGTTCGCCGTGCCGCCCGCTGCGCGGGCACCCGCACGGCTCACCCCTCCCGTTGGTCGGGGCTGCGCCATCTCCGCGCTGCGCGCTCCGTCCGCCATCCTTGGTCTCGAAGCGTAGGCAGCGACGCGGCGCCCTCGTAACGCGCAGAGCCCGGCGCACGTCCGGGCGAGACCTCCAGCTGTCCGGCCAAACCTTCACGAAAAGAACCCTCCCATTTCCCGTTCCCATGAACACCTCACTTCTCGACAAGCCTCTCGTCCTCGCGCTCAACCGCTCGTGGCAGCCCATCGGCCACCGCACGGTCAAGCAGGCCTTGGTAGCGCTCAACGGCGGCGCCGATGGCATCGCACCCGCGGTCGCCCTCGACATCGCCTACCCGCTGCTCGCTGACGGCACGCCCGACTACACCCGCCTCAGCAGTGTGGTGCCGGTGCCGTGGGCCCAGTGGATCGAGCTGCCGGTGCGTTCCTATGACCTCTGGGTTAACACGCCCCGCCGGCAAATCCGCGTCCCCACCGTCGTCATCGCGACGAACTACGACCGCATGCCGATGGCCCAGCCACGTCTCACCCGTCGGGCCATTTTCCAGCGCGACGGCGGCGTGTGCCAATACACCGGCGAGCAGGTTGGCTGGGACCAGGGCAACCTCGACCACGTCGTGCCCCGCGACCGCGGCGGCCGCGACTCCTTCGAGAACCTCGTCTGGTCCCGTCGCGATGTGAATTCACGCAAAGCCAACCGCCTCCCGCACGAAGCCGGCCTCCGCCTGCTTCGCCCGCCCTCCGCTCCGAAACCTCGTCCCGTGGCCGCCATGATCGGCGCTCCCAAGCACCCCGACTGGCGCCACTTCCTCCCGTCTCCGTCCTAAGCACCCGCAGGCCTCTGCGGGCGACCTCCCGTTTCTCCCCGCGTCGCCCAAGCCGACGCTCGTCATGATCTCCGCTCCCGCAGAACTCACCCTTGTCGATGTGCTCGACGTCGTGGACCAAGCTCTCGCCTCGGTCGCACGGCAACTGCCCGCGCACGTTTCGCGCGACGACCTCGCCTCCGCCGGTCGTCTCGCCTTGGTCGAGTCCTTCGCCAAGGCGAGCGGTGACGTGCGGGCCTACTGCTACGTCCGGGTGCGCGGCGCGATACTGGACGAACTCCGGCGCCAAGATCCGGTGAGCCGTGGCGCTCGCGCTCGCGCCCGGGCCCTCGCCGCCACCCGCGCCGCGCTTGCGGCCGAACTGGGTCGCGACGCGTCCACCGTGGAAATCGCCGCCAAGCTCGGTTGGTCCGTATCCCGGGTCGGCCAAGCGGAGACCGATGCGGTCGGTCCTGTCTCGCTCGACTTCG
>JBILUB010000459.1:0-2509 GCA_044371245.1 Opitutaceae bacterium | reverse complement strand
AAGGTTGTGAGAGGATAGCGAAGCCTCGGGGTTGCGCCCTGTGGACGACGGCAACAGGTTGACGGTCTCCAGGCCAAATCCGCGACATCCGAGTGAAACGCACAATAAATATTATGTCTAATCATGATTCTTCTGCCGCTTTCGATCGAGACACCGGGAAGCCGCTTTTTGATTGGCTGAAAACCCGGCAAACCGGCGTCCTGCTCCACCCCACTTCGCTGCCGGGGACCCAAGGCATCGGGGTGCTCGACCAGCATGCCATTCATTTCCTCGATTTCCTGCGCGAGGCCGGGATCCAGCAGTGGCAGGTCTGCCCGCTCGGCCCCACGGGCTACGGAGATTCGCCCTATCAATGTTTCTCCGCTTTCGCCGGTAACCCGTACCTCATCGATCTCGAAGCCCTGCGTCCGCACGGACTCATCGCCGATCGCGATTTGACCGAACTCCGTCGTCTGCCGCGCGGGATCGTCGACTACGGTTGGCTCTACGTGACCAAATGGCCGGCGCTGCTCCGCGCATTCGAAGCGGCCCGCGCTCGCGCCTTCTCCGACCTGCCCTACGGAGATTTCGCCGCATTTCGCGACAAACACGCGTCGTGGCTCGACGCCTTTTGTCTCTTTCTCGCCCTGAAGGATTACCACGGCGGCCAGCCTTGGTGGATCTGGCCGAAGGAGCATCGCTTCCTCGCCCGCGCCCAGCGTGCCCGACTGGAGCCCTCGGTCACCGCCCGCGCCGAGGCGCATGCGTTTTTCCAGTATCTCTTCTTCGGGCAGTGGATGGCGCTCCGGAATGCGGCGCGCGAGCGCGGCATCTCCCTCATCGGGGATGCCCCTATCTTTGTCGCACGCGACTCCGCGGACGTCTGGTCGAGACCCGAACTTTTTCAAATCGACCAGGACAGCGGCGCCCCGCTCGCCGTCGCCGGAGTGCCGCCGGACTACTTTTCGGCCGATGGTCAGCTCTGGGGCAACCCACTCTACGCGTGGGAAAACCACGCCACCTCCGGCTACGCTTGGTGGATCGAGCGCCTCCGGGCCAACTTTGCCCTGTGCGACGTGGTGCGAATCGATCACTTCCGGGCCTTCGACACCTACTGGTCGATCCCCGCGGACGCCACCACCGCGAAAAACGGCGCGTGGCGAGAGGGACCCGGGCTCGCGTTCTTCCGCGCGGTGAAAGCCGCCCTGCCCGAGGCGCGCCTGATAGCCGAGGATCTGGGTGACTTGTTTGAAAGCGTCCGCGTGTTGCGGGACGCCTGCGGACTGCCCGGGATGACGATCCTCCAGTTCGCCTTTGGAGGCGAGGCCTCGAATCTCTACCTCCCCCATAACCTCACGGCGAACGCGGTCGTGTATCCGGGAACCCACGACAACGACACCAGCCTCGGCTGGTACCGTGCGGCCTCGGACAAGGAAAAGGACCACGTGCGCCGCTATCTCCGGGTCGACGGGCGCGAGATCGGGTGGGACTTTATCCGCACCGCCTACGCGGCGGTCAGCCGTCTCGCGGTCTTTCCTTTGCAGGATTTGCTTAGCCTCTGCGGCGAGGCCCGTTTCAACACCCCTGGAGTCGCGGCGGGCAACTGGCAGTGGCGCTACTCGGAAAAACAGCTCGAGGACCTGCGCTGCTCCACCGCCCCCTATCTACGACAACTCGGTGCGCTCTACGGGCGCGCCTGAGCACCCTCTCCGTCTCGGAGCCCGGCACCCGCGCCTACTCTCCTCCCCCGGACCACGAACGGAGGCGAAGACACGGTTAGCCGATTCCAAAAAACTTGGCGATTCGCGGCAGCACTTCGTCACGCGCGTCGTCGATCACATAGTGGCCGGCATCGGCGAGATAAACGGCGTCCGAATCCGGCAGCCTCGCCCGCCATTCGGCATAGAAAGCGTCGTCGAAGCAAAAGTCGCGCCCTCCCCACACGATAAGGACGGGATGATCGCGAAACCGGGAGATCCCGCCCGCGGTCTTCTCCAACGCAGTACGGCTCGGATGCGCCTCCTCCATCGGAATGTCTTTGACGAAGGCGTCCACCGCGACGCGATCGGCCCAAGACTGATACGGCAGGAGATAGCCCCGTTTTTCGTCCACTCCCAGACGGCGGCGTGCCATCGCCATCCAGACCGCCGGCCCGGCGAAGCCGTTCAATCCTCGCACCAGCGCGGTCCCGGGGAAACGGGTTCGGCACAGCGCGATACGCAGCGGGATGCGGGTCGACGGAAAGGCTCCGGTATTCAGGATAACGATACGGTCAATCAAGTTTGGATGCTGCTCGGCAAATCCAAACCCGATCGCGCCTCCCCAGTCATGGACCACGAGGTGCACACGTTTCAGGCCGAGCCGCGCCACCAAGGCGGCCACATCGTCGATTCGTTGCGCGAGGGTGTACGGGTAGTTTTCGGGTTTTTCGGAAAGCCCCATGCCGACGTGATCGGGCACCACACAGCGGAGCTGAGGAGCGAGTGTTTTGACCAAGTCTCGGTAGAGAAAAGACCAGGTCGGATTGCCG
>JBILUB010000458.1:0-2517 GCA_044371245.1 Opitutaceae bacterium | reverse complement strand
CCACCTCACCCCTCCCGCCCGCATCGTCCTCCCCGCCATGCCTGCGAAACACCTCCGGCCCGCCTACTCTTTCGCCCGTCTCCTCTTCCTCGTCCTCTATTTCTGCCCCCTCCTCGCGTCCGCCAGTTTCGTCCGCGAAGCGGAGTCTTTCGTCGAGCCTTCGCCCTACACCGCCACCACCGCCAACCGCTGGCAACGCATCCCCGACCCCTCCGCCTCCGGGGGCTTTCACATCGCCTGGCCCCAGGCGAGTTTCGACCGGAGCACCGACGACACGGGCGCCCCCGCGGCCGACGACCCCCAAGCCCTCTTCAACTTCACCACCACCTCGACGCAAAACATCGGCGTCTGGATCCGCACCATCGCCCCCACCCAAGGCGACGACTCGATCTATTACTCCCTAAACCGCGCCGCGTGGACCCGCTTTAATGGTGTCAAAACCGCCGCCTGGACCTGGCTAAAACTCGCCCAGTTCAACAACCTCCCGGCCGGCTCCCACTCCCTCAGTCTCCGCCCCCGCGAGGACGGCTTCCAAGTCGACACGCTCTACTTTTCCACCGACGGATCTCCTCCGCCTCGTCTCCTCGGCAATCTTCTCATCGAGGCCGAGGACGCCGATAGCAGCCTCGCCCGGGCGCCCTGGTCTCAGCTCAGCGGCTCCGGCTCCACCGGCGCGGGCTACCTCACATGGAGCGGCTCCGGGCAGGCCCGCGCGCTCCCGGCCTCCGGCGACCAAGGCCAGCTCCACTACCACACCTTTGTCGAAGAGCCCGCCACCGTCGATGTCTGGGTTCGAGTCCGCTTCCCCTCCACCGCCGACGACCGACTCTACTTCCGTTGGAACAACGACGCCTGGTCCACCCAAGAATCTTGGCTCACCCCCAACTGGTCCTGGCGGAAAATCGCCACCCGCACCGTCACCGCCCCCGGACTGCAGACCCTCAAACTCGCCGCCGGCGAAGACGGCGTCTCCATCGACGCCGTTTACTTCGCCACCGATGGCAGCTGGCCCGGCCCCGGCGCCTACTACCACCGCGAAGCCGAGGACTTCACCAACACCAGCGGACTCGCCCCCCTCGAGAAGCGCCTCGACGACGTCGACGCCTCCGTCGGCGCCTACCTGACCTGGCACCAGACCGGCGCCGACGCCACCAACTCCGACCCCGCCGCCTCCGGCCGCGCCACCTACGACATTCCCCACGGCTTCACCGGGCAGGACCTCGTGCTCTCCGCCCGACTCAAACTCCCCAGCGCCAACGACAACTCCTTTTTCTACCGGCTCCAAGGCGTGGACAGCGCCTGGCAGACTTTCGAGGCCACCCCCGCCGACCCCGGTGTCTGGCAATGGTTCACCCTCCGCAGCTACCCCGCGCTGCCCGCCGGCGACTACACCCTCGAAATCGTGCGCCGCGAAAACGGTGCCCGCATCGACCAGTTTCACCTCAGCGCCGACGGCTCCGCCCCCCGCGACACCGTCGGCCGCCGCCCCGCCGACGCCCTCACCGCCTACTACGTCTCCCCCCACGGCGACGACGCGAACCCCGGCACCGCCGACCGCCCCTGGCGCACCCCACGCCACGCCGCCGCCCAGCTCCCCCCCGGTGCCACCGCCTACATCCGCGGCGGCTTCTACCCCATCACCGCCGGCATCGTCATCGCCAACACCGGCTCCGAAAGCTCCCCCCTCCGCTTCGCCGGCTACCCCGGCGAGCGCCCGATCTTCGACGGCACCAACCTCGATTACGCCAACTACTCCCAAGTCGTCCTCGTGAAGAGCAAGAGCTGGGTCATCCTCGAAAACCTCCACGTCGTTAACAGCCCCCAGCAAGGCATCATCCTCGTCGCCTCCTCCCACAGCACCATCCAGCACTGCTCCACCACCCGCACCGGCATGAGCGGCATCGCCGCCTGGGGCGACTTCGGCACCCAGTCCCCCTGCCGCCACATCCGCATCCTCCACAACCGCGTCTTCGAGGCCAACATCGCCGCCCTCGACCCCACCCTCCCGATCAACCCCGCCACCGGCGTCCCCGACAAAGCCAACCACGAAGCCATCACCATCGGCCGCGCGGAACACTTCGAGGTCGCCTACAACGAGGTCGCCTACGGTCAAAAGGAGGGCATCGACTCCAAAGGCCCCAACCGCTTCGGCCGCATCCACCACAACATCGTCCACCACCACCAGAACTCCCCCTACACCGCCGGCATCTACCTCGACGCCTGGAGCGCCGCCCAGCACGACATCGAGGTCCACGACAACATCATCTACAACTGCGGCAAAGGCGTGTCCGTCGACTCCGAAGACGGCCAGCCCATCTACAACATCCGCATCTACCGCAACCTCGCCTACAACAACTCCGACTGGGGCTTCACCGTCGGCCACTCCTCCTCCAACGCCGGCGCAGCCCAGGCCGACTTCACCCGCGAGGTCCACTTCTTCAACAACACCGCCGTCGGCAACGGCGTCGGCCTCGTCGTCAACAACAACCTCAAAAACGGCGCCCCCATCGTCACCGA
>JBILUB010000457.1:0-2518 GCA_044371245.1 Opitutaceae bacterium | reverse complement strand
GCCCGCCGCGTCTCCATGGCCGAGATCGAGAAGGAAGGCTACAACCTCAACATCTCCCGCTATATCAGCACCGCCACGGCCGAGGAGGAAATCGACCTCGCCGCCACGCGTGCCACTCTTGCCCAACTGGACGCCAAAATCCGCGACGCAAACAAACGGCACAATTCGTATTTATCGGAGCTCGGCCTCCAGCCGTTACCCTAAGAATCGAAAGCCGCGATGAATCTTGGTTTCACGGCCTAGCCCTTCGCAAAAGGTTCACCCATGGCGGTCGCGTCTCACACAGAACGCCTCCATCTCCTCTTCAAAAAAGTCACTGTGCTCCTACGGACAAAGCACGGCCCGGAAATCGCCCCCCGCGATTCCGCCCTTGCCTCCCGGCGCGCCCGCCCGGCACGCTCACCCTTTTTCCGAACAAAACCCACCGTCCGCCACCGCGCGCATACGTCACCCAAATGAACCAGAACATCCGCAACATCGCCATCATCGCGCACGTTGACCACGGCAAGACCACCCTCGTGGACAAGCTCCTCCAGGAGGGCGGCGTCTACCGCGCCAACCAGGCCGTCCAAGAGCGCGCCATGGACTCCATGGACCTCGAGAAGGAAAAGGGCATCACGATCAAGGCCAAGAACACCTCCGTCCACTGGGGCGATAAGATCATCAACATCCTCGACACCCCCGGCCACGCCGACTTCGGCGGCGAGGTCGAGCGCGCCATGCGCATGGTCGACGGCGTGCTCCTCCTGGTCGACGCCTACGACGGCCCCCAGGCCCAGACCCGCTTCGTGCTCCGCAAGGCCCTCGCCCTCGGCCTCAAGGTCGTGATCGTGATCAACAAGATCGACCGCGAAAACGCCGACCCGGTGAAGATGTACGACAAGGTCCTCGAGCTCCTCATGGAGCTCAACGCCACCGAGGAGCAGTTCGACGCCCCCGTGGTCTACGGCTCCGGCCGCGACGGCTACATGATGTACAAACTCGGCGACCCGAAGAACAACATGGCGCCGCTCTTCCAGACCATCATCGACCACGTCCCGCCGCCCTTCGCCAAACCCGCCGACCCCTTCCACATGCTCGTGTCGAATATCGACTGGAGCGACTACGTCGGCCGTATCGCCGTCGGCAAGATCCTCGGCGGCACCATCAAGGTCGGCGATCCCCTCTTCGTCCTCCGCCACACCGATAACGGCAAAAAAGTCCGCGCCAAGGTCACCAAAATCTTCGAGTTCACCGGCCTCGGTCAACGCGAGGTGCCCGAAGCCCACGCCGGCAACATCGTCGGCATCTCCGGCTTCGAAGACGTCGACATCGGCGACACCCTCGACGTGCGCGACGACGCCCACGCCCTGCCCTTCACCCAGATCGACCCGCCGACCCTCGAGATGCAGTTCTCGGTCAACGACGGCCCGCTCGTCGGCCAGGAGGGCAAGCTCGTCACCTCGCGCCAGATCCGCGAGCGCCTCATGCGCGAGCTCAAGACCAACGTCTCCATCTACATCGAGGACTCGGACCGCGCCGGCGTCTTCAACGTCAAGGCCCGCGGCTCCATGCAGGTCGCCGTCCTCGTCGAGACCATGCGCCGCGAAGGCTACGAGCTCCTCGTCTCCCGCCCCACCGTGATCGAAAAGACCGGCCCCCACGGCGAACGCCTCGAGCCCTACGAGACCGTGTGGATCGAGGTGCCCGACGAGTGCGTCGGCTCCATCATGCAAAACCTGGCCAACCGCAAAGGCCAGCTCACCAACATGGAGAAGATGGCCACCACCACCATGATCGAGGCCACCATCACCACCCGCGGCCTCATCGGCCTCGAGATCGACGTGATCAACGCCACCTCCGGCCGCGGCGTCACCAGCCATCTCTTCAAGGAGTACGGCCCCTACGCCGGCGAGGTCCTCACCCGCATGACCGGCGTCATCTGCGCCACCGAGGCCGGCGAGACCACCACCTACGCCCTCATCATGTGCCAGGAGCGCGGCAAGATGTTCGTCGGCCCCGGCGAGCAGGTGTACGAGGGCATGATCGTCGGCGAGAATCCCCGTAACGAGGACATCTCCGTCAACGCCGTCCGCGAAAAGGCCCTCACCAACTTCCGCTCCCAGGGCTCGGGCGTCGCCACCGGCCTCATCCCCGCCGCCAAGATGTCCCTCGAACGCTCCATCGAATACATCGCCGCCGACGAGCTCCTCGAGGTCACCCCGAAAAACCTCCGCCTGCGCAAACGCATCCTCAACAGCGGCGAACGCCAGAAAGCCAAAAAGTCCGGCAAGGGCTGATCTCCGCCCCCTCCCCCGGCGCCGCCCTGCACCGCGCGCCCCGCCAGCCGCGCCCCGGAAACGGGCGCGGCTTTTTTTCGCCCCGCCTCCCCCGTCCACGAACTCCTCCCGCCCCGCCTTCCCCGCTTGGCAAGCGCCCCGCCTTCCCTGTGCATCACCGCGCCATGCCCGCGCCCGCCGTCGTCAACCTCTCCGCCTACCGCTTCACCCCCTTCGAGGCGGACGCGCTCACGCCCCTG
>JBILUB010000455.1:0-2522 GCA_044371245.1 Opitutaceae bacterium | reverse complement strand
CCAGGGTCGGCGCCAGCCAGCCCGGCCCCGCCCCCCACCCCTTCACCGCCCAGGCCGCCAGTCCAAATCCACCGCAGACGCCCGCATACGCCGCCAGCTCCCGCCAGTCCTCCTGTTCATGCCCTTGCTCCCCGGCCTCATCCGCATTCTCCGGCCCCGCGTACTCCGTCCATCGCCAGAGCTTCGGAGCGGTCTCGCAGGCCGGCCCGCTCAGCTGCACCACCTCGCCCTCGCGCGTCAACGTGAAGCCCGCCGGCGCAGCCTCGAGCGCCAGGGTATGCTCGATCGCCGCCAGCGTCTCGTTCAGGCGCGCGCGCAGCGCCTCCGTATCCACCTCCCCGATCGTCGCCACCCGCACCTTGCGCGCCGCCGGATCGAGCCGCACCGCGCCCACCCCCGGCTCGTTGCGCAAAAACTCCGCCAGCGTCTCCGTCCAGTTGCTCGTCTGCATGTGTCCGCCAGGATGCTCCCTCCGCTCCCGAGCGTCGAGCCCCCTCGCGCCCCGCGTCCCCGGACTCCGCGCGGCGCTTGCGCTGCCCCGTCCCTCCCCAAGGCTCCTCCCTCCCCGATGATCGGCCTGCGCGACGACAGCTCACTCCCCTCGCCCGACTCCGACCCCGACGACGCCCCCCCCGCGCCGCCGCCCACCCTCGCGCCCGCCCTCGCCGCCCGCCTCTTTGGCGAAGGCGGCATCCTGCAACACGCGCTCGGCCTCGAACACCGCCCCCAACAAGCCCGCATGGCCTCCGCCGTGGCCGACGCCGTCGTCCACGACACCCCACTCGTCTTTGAGGCCGGCACCGGCGTCGGCAAATCCCTCGCCTACCTTCTGCCCGGCATCATCCACGCCTTCGACCACCACCGCCAACTCATCGTCTCCACCCACACCATCGCCCTCCAGGAGCAGCTCGACCGCAAAGACATCCCCCTCTGTCGCCGCGTCTTCCAGGCCGACCCCGCGACCGCCCGCTACGCCGAGTTCAAATCCGCCGTCCTCGTCGGCAAGGGCAACTACCTCTGCACTTCCCGCCTCGCCACCGCCCTGCGCGACAAAAACGAGCTCTTCGCCACCCCCGAACACGCCGAGCTCCAGCGCATCGCCGCCTGGGCCGAGACCACCCCCGAGGGCCTCCGCCACGAGCTCAACCCCGCCCCCTCCCCCGACGTGTGGGAACTCGTCAACGCCGACTCCTCCGCCTGCGCCCGGAAATACTGCGACTGCGAAAAGTGCCCCTACCAGCGCGCCAAAGCCCGCATCCGCGCCGCCCACCTCATCATCGTCAACCACTCCCTGCTCTTCGCCCACATCGCGGCCGGCGGCGCCCCCGCCAACGGCTCCGCCGCCAAAGGCGTTCTCTTCCCCGACGACCTCGTCGTCCTCGACGAGGCCCACACCGTGCCCGAGGTCGCCACCGACTACTTCGGCCTGCGCCTCAGCAGCCACGGCATCGACCGCCTGCTCCGCCACCTCTACAACCCCAAGACCCGCCGCGGCCTCCTCCAAAAACTCGGCACCCCCGAGGAGCGCCCGCTCGTCGCCGACGCCCTCGAAGCCAACCACCAGTTCTTCGCCTTCCTCCAGGAACACCACCTCCTCAACCAGTCCATCGTCCGCATCCGCCACGAAAACTGCGCCGAAGCCTGGCTCGACGCCCCGCTCCTCGCCTTGCAAAAAGCCGTTCGCACCCGCGCCGACACCTACGACGAAGGCCGCGAACGGGAGGAGCTCCTCGAGCAAGCCGGCAAACTCCGCGCCGCCCAGCTCGGCCTGAAACGCTTCCTCTCCCTCGCCGAGCCCGACGCCCACGTCTATTGGCTCGAACGCACCGGCCGCCGCCAGACCGTCGTCGCCCTCCGCTCCGCCCCGATCGACATCGCCCCCCAGCTCAAGGAAACCCTCCTCGAGCGCCAGACCTCGGTCGTGTTCACCAGCGCCACCCTCGCCCTCGCCGACGACATCCACCCCTTCCTCTCCCGCATCGGCGGCCCGCGCGTGCGCGCCGAGATCCAGCACTCCCCCTTCGATTTCGCCCGCCACATGCGGGTCTACCTCGCCGCCGACG
This sequence comes from Opitutaceae bacterium, assembly GCA_044371245.1. GTDB lineage: Bacteria > Verrucomicrobiota > Verrucomicrobiia > Opitutales > Opitutaceae > IMCC26134_A. Next base: position 459 of record JBILUB010000455.1, on the reverse strand, counting down.
TCCCCCTCCCCACCCGCGACGAATCCCGCCTCGCGCTCGACGTCCTCGCCGACCACATCGACTTCTGCACCCGGCGCTGCCCGGGCGGCAGCCTCGTGCTCTTCACCAGCTACGCCGACATGCAGCGCGTCGCCGACCTCGTGGAGCCGATCTACCGGGGCGCCCACCGCCCCTTCTTCATCCAGGGCCGCGACGCCTCCCGCACCGAGCTCGCCCGCCTCCTCCGCGAAGCCGGCAACGGCGTGCTCTTCGGCACCGAATCCTTCTGGACGGGCATCGACGTCCCCGGCGACGCCCTCTCCCAAGTCATCATCACCCGCCTGCCCTTCCAAGTCCCCACCCACCCCGTCCTCGAAGCCCGCACCGAGCACGTCCGCGCCCGCGGCGGCAACCCCTTTAACGAAATCACCCTGCCCGACGCCCTGATGACCTTTCGCCAAGGCGTCGGCCGCCTCATCC
>JBILUB010000454.1:0-2534 GCA_044371245.1 Opitutaceae bacterium | reverse complement strand
CTTCCCAAACCTTCCGCCACAGCGCGCTTTCCCCAGGCAGCCCTTCGCGGAGCAGCCATCCTTCGATCTCTTCGTGGTTCGGTTCCCTCACCTGGTGCTTCACGTCTCCGGGCCACTCCGGGCGCACTCGTCGTGCCAGGGCCCAACAAGCCCAAGCCCTCGCCGCTCGCTGCGCCCGACGGGGCTCGTTCATCCGATCCGCGTAATGCTGAAAGTGCACCCGCGGGTTTCCGATAAACACCTCCGGCGGCGTGTGCCCCAGAAACCACGCCATCGCTGCGTAGGGCATCGGCCAGTTTCGTAGTTGTTCCTCCCCTCCTTGCAGGTCGGCCCCCATCGCCCGGTCGAGGCAAAGCACGGCGCGCGCCGCCAATCCTTTTAGCCACAGCGCGTGTCCATACTCCAGGCAGCTGAGATAGAAGGCGCCGTCGCGCGCCGCTTCGTGCCGGGACAGGTGACGGTGGTCCAAACCCGTCAGGGGCGGGTGGGGGAGGTGCGGACAGGGCGGCAGTTCAGGTAAGTTCATCGGCGCGGGACGCTCGGTTTGATGCGCTTAGTTTTGCTTCGCTGGCAAGGTGAGCTTGTTCCCGCCCGCGGACCGCGGCTGGCCAAGGGCCAAAGGTGGGTATCGCCGGGCCAGCCTGGTCCGCGATGGTGTCGACCGCCGGGCAACTCCGCTCCGGTCGCAATCGGCAGTCCCGAACGAAGCGGCTGAGCCGCGGTGGGGCGGGGAACGATGGATGGAGCGGGGGCTCTGCTGGCTTGGGCCAATCGGGCGCGAACGGCGCGGTGCTCAAACGGGCGGATCCTGGAGGGGCTGGGCGCTCGATTTGCCTGTATCCGATTCGCTTCGTTTCAGACGGAAAAAGGTCTGGAGCAGGTCGCGACACTCGGACTCGAGCACGCCGCCGGCGCTAAGTTCCAGACGATGGTTAACCCGGGGCAGATCGTTGAGGTTGGTGGCGCCGCCGAGGCAGCCCATTTTGGGGTCGGGCACGGCGTAACACACCCGCTTGAGGCGGGACATGAGCGTGGCGCCGCTGCACATCGGGCAGGGCTCCTTGGTGACGTAGAGCGTACAGTTTTCGAGGCGCCAGTCGCCGAGGGCGGCCGCCGCTTGGGTGATCGCCAACATCTCGGCGTGTGCGGTCGGATCCTGGGAGGATTCGACGGTGTTGTGCGCGAGCGCGATGACCTCGCCGTCACGTTCGATGACGCAGCCGATCGGGACTTCGTCGCGCCGCCATGCGTCGATGGCCTGGTTGTAGGCGAGCGACATAAAAAACAGGTCGTCGCGGACGAGTTGCGAGGGGAAACGTTTTTCGAAGGGGCAGGGTGGGGGAGTGGATGCGGGCAGGACCATGCGGTGTGGGTCGAGCGAGGGCAAAAATCCGTGCGGAGGCGAGCCCGCCGGGAGGCGGTGGGTCGGGGGCGGGGCCAGGGCGGGGTTCGGCGAGCGGGCGGCGGTGCGGGCGGCGGTGCGGGCCAGAGGGGCAAGAGTCGATCGGCGGCGGTTCGGAAACGGCCCGCGAGGAAAGCCCTTGACTCTGGACCCTCGCGTGAGGCTTACCAGTTGCTTTGCAAAGTCGCCCTGCATGACCCAACCCACCTCCCTTGAGCTCCGCACCCTCCGCTATGTCTGACGGTAAATCGATCGAAGTGGAGGGCACGATTGTCACCGTGCTGCCGGGCACGATGTTTAAGGTCCAGTTGTCGAACGGACACGTGGTGCTGGCCCATATCTCGGGAAAGTTGCGCAAGAACTTCATCCGCATCTCCACGGGAGACCGGGTGAAGATGGAGATGAGCCCCTACGATTTGGAGAAGGCTCGGATCACTTACCGGGTGCGGGAGCAGAATCCCAATCCGTCTCCGGCCCCTCGTCGGCGCTACTGATCGCCCTCAGCTTTTTTCCGCTTGAGCCAAACGCCCCCGACGGGGCGTTTTTTGTTGATCATGCCGAAGCCTCTTCCCCGCTCCGCGCCACGTCCGGGCATCCGGTCGGCGCGCGCCGATAGGGAAATGGCCGCCACCGGGAGCGGGGCGGGCGCGGGGAGCGGCGAGCCGGCGGCAGCCCGAATCGCGGCGGGGGGCTTGTTCGCGATGGTCGAGGATTATGGCAATGTGTTGACCTTGGAGCGGGGCAGATCGGATCACACCCTGGCCGGTTACGAGAGTGATCTGCGGCAGTGCGCGCAGTGGTTGGCGGACAAGCATGGGGTGAGGGACTGGCGTGAGGTCACGCCCGCGCAGGCTTCCGACTGGCTGTATTCCTTGAGCGCTCGGAACCTGTCGGTCGCCAGCCTGGCGCGAAAGCTATCGGCGCTGCGCGGCTTTGCCCGACACCTGGTACGGGAAGCGCAGCGACCGGACGATTTCACCGCTTTGCTGCGCGGCCCCAAACCATCCCGGCGGGTGCCCGGTCTGCTCTCCGGCGAGGAGATCGCCCGCTTGCTGGCGGCGCCCCAGGGGGGAGACGCGTTTGCGCTCCGTGATCGGGCGCTGCTGGAGTTGTTTTATGCCTCGGGCCTGCG
>JBILUB010000453.1:0-2541 GCA_044371245.1 Opitutaceae bacterium | reverse complement strand
GTTGGCGGCGGCGATGTTCATGCGGTCGGCCTCGTGGATGAGGGCGACTTTATGGCCGCCGGCGGAGGCGGAGACCTGGACTTTGCCGATGAGCTCGCGGGTGGGCTCGGCGCCGATCTGGCGCATTTTTCCGGTGGGGCGCAGGTGGAAGCAGTCGGGGTGCGACCCGTCGAGGACGGAGCGTCGCTGGGCGGCCGGGGTGGAGGGCGGGTTGAGCAGGCGGTCGGCGAGGGCGAGGGCGGTGCCGCGGAGCAGATCGTGCTCGTCGCCGGTGAGCAGGAGGCTGTGGGAGAGGCGTGAGCGTCCGAGGGCCTGCTCGAGCACGACGACGGAGGGGGTGCCGGCGAGGGTGTCGGGCCAGGGGAGCGGGGCGGGGAGCATGGTCGGTGCCCGGCACGGGGCTCTGGTCCGTAGGAGGGCGGCGGAGCGGAGCTACTGGGCGATGAGTTTCTGCACGGCGGCCCAGACTTTTTTCTCCACCTCGGCCTGGGGGGCGGTGCCGTCGACGACGACGAAGCGTTCGGGCATGCCCTGGGCGAGGAGGAGGTAGCCTTCGCGGACTTTGGCGAAGAACTCGGCGTTTTCCCGCTCCATGCGGTCGGGCAGGTCGGAGGCTCGGAGGCGGATGCGGGCGAGGCTGACCTCGGTGGGCACGTCGAGGATGACGGTGAGGTCGGGCATGACGTTGCCGACGGCGAAGTGGTTGATCTGCTGCACCGGGTCGGAGGCGAGGTTGCGGGCGATGCCTTGGTAGACGGTGGAGCTGTCGAGGAAGCGGTCGGAGAGGACGATGCGGCCGGCGAGGAGGGCGGGGGCGATGATCTGGCGAACGAGCTGGGCGCGGGCCGCGGCGAAGAGGAAGAGCTCGGTCTCGGGGCACATCTCGTCGCCTTTGGAGTTGTGGACGATGATGTGGCGGACTTGTTCGCCGATCTCGGTGCCGCCGGGCTCGCGGGTGGTGAGGACCTCGCGCCCGAGCAGGTCGAGGTGTTTGGCGAGGAGGGCGATCTGGGTGGACTTACCGCTGCCCTCGGGACCTTCGAACGAGATGAGTTTACCAGGGCGTTTGGATTTGAGGGGCATGGTGGAAACAGCGGGAAGAGAAGGTATTCGCAGGAAAAAAGCGAGGCGCGCGGCGAGGGTGGGCGAGGCTCACTTGGCCCAGGTGTCCTTCAGGGTGATGGTGCGGTTGAAGACGGGCCGGCCGGGAGCGCTGTCCTTGGGGTCGGGGGTGAAGTAGCCGAGGCGCTCGAACTGGAAGCGCTGCTCGGGGCCGGCGGCGGCGAGCGCGGGCTCGAGTTTGGCGGTGAGGATCTCGAGGGAGCGGGGGTTGACCACGGTGTGGATGTCGTCGGCCGAGGCGGGTTCGGGGTGGGTGAAGAGGCGGTCGTAGAGGCGGACCTCGGCGTCGACCGCGCGGGTGGCGGAGACCCAGTGGATGGTGCCCTTGACCTTGCGGTCGGCGCCGGGTCGACCGGTGCGGGTGTCGTGATCGAAGGTGCAGCGGATCTCGGTGATCTGGCCGCTGGGGTCCTTGATGATCTCGTCGCAGCGGATGATGCCGGCGTACTTCAGGCGAACTTCGCCGCCGGGTTTGAGGCGGAAGTATTTCGGCGGGGGGATCTCGGCGAAGTCGTCGGTCTCGATGTAGACTTCACGGGTGAGGTGGAGGGGGCGGGAGCCCGCGGCGGGGTCGGAGGGGAGGTTGGTGGCGCCGCACTCGACCAGCTCGTCGGGGGCGAGGTTGGTGAGGATGAGTTTCAGGGGGCGGAGGACGGCGAGGCGACGGTGGGCGGTGGCGTTTAGCTCTTCGCGGACGGCGTTTTCGTAGACGGCGAGTTCGGTGAGGCTGTCGAACTTGGTCACGCCGACGCCGATCACGAAGCGCCGGAGGGCGGCGGCGGGGACGCCGCGGCGGCGGATGCCGGCGAGGGTGGGCATGCGAGGGTCGTCCCAGCCGGAGACGATGCGTTCGTGGACGAGCTGGAGCAGGCGGCGTTTGCTGACGAGGGTGTAGGCGAGGTGGAGTTTGGCGAATTCGTACTGGCGGGGGAGGGGCCGGGGCAGGTCGAGGGCGCCGAGCAGCCAGTCGTAGAGAGGGCGATGGACCTCGAACTCGAGGGTGCAGACGGAGTGGGTGACGCCCTCGAGGTAGTCGCTGAGGCAGTGGGCGTAGTCGTATAGCGGATACACACACCAGCCGGAGCCGGCGTGGTGGTGATCGAGGTGGCGGATGCGGTAGAGGAGCGGGTCGCGCAGCCAGACGTTGGGCGAGGCCATGTCGATCCGGGCGCGAAGGGTGCGGGCGCCGTCGGGAAACTCCCCGGCCCGCATGCGGCGGAAGAGGTCGAGGTTTTCCGCGACGGGGCGGTCGCGCCAGGGGGAGGGGCGGCCGGGCTGGTCGGGTGCGCCGCGGTAGGCGTCGGTGTCGGCGGGGGAGAGGTCGCAGACGTAGGCGCGGCCTTTCTCGATCAATTGCTCTGCGTAGTGATAAAGGGCGTCGAGGTAGTCGCTGGCGAAGAAGGGTTCGAGCTCGGGGGC
>JBILUB010000452.1:0-2552 GCA_044371245.1 Opitutaceae bacterium | reverse complement strand
GGTGAGTTCGAGGCTTACGGTGCTGCGGGGTGGGGCGCGGGAGGGCAGGCTGAGGTCGCGGAGGAGGAGTCGGGGACCGCCGACGGCGCGGTTGCGACCGGGGAGGAGGTAGAGGGGGGTGCCGGCCTCGAGGGCGGAACGAGCGACGTGATCGAGCTGGGTTTCCGGATCGGGGGCGGTGGTGTCGAGGCCGTCGGTCAGGGCGACGATCGCGCCCCAGCCGCCGGGTGGGGCGGAGTGAAGCAAGGAGCGGAGGGAGGAGAAGAGGCGGGTCTGGTCTCCGGGCAGGGCGGGCAGGTCGGCCTCGGGCAGCAGGGAAGAGGCGTCGAAGGCGCGGGGCTCGGGGGTGTCGGCGAAGGCGAAGAGGCGGGGCTCGCCGTGGGCGGCAAGGGCGGCGGGAGCGAGGCTGCGCCAGCGCCGGAGGGCATCGTCGGCGCGGCGTTGGCCGCGATTATCGGGCGAGGTCATGCTGCCGGAGCGGTCGAGGAGGACGGCGAGCGGGCGGGCGGTTTTTTCGACGAAGCGGCGTTCGACGCGGGTGGGGCCGGCGAGGGCGAGGAGGAGTCCGAGCCAGAGAAGGAGGCGAAGGCTGGTGAGGACGCGACGCCGGGCAGGCGTGAGCTCGACGAGGGTGCGGCGGTAGCTGAGGAGGATCCAGGCGGCGCCGAGGAGGCCGAAGCCGCCGAGGAGCGACCAAGCGAGGACGGGGGCGAGGCCTTGAAGCGGGCCTCCGAAGCTCCAGGTCAGGGTGGTTTCCACGGGCATGGGCGGGGCGCGAATCAGGGCTGCCGGGGGGCGGCCTCGCGGGAGAGTTTTTCGAAATAGGTCTCCACGGCCTCGCGATAGGCGGGGGGGATGTCATCGGCCTGGAAGCGGCGGACCTGCTCGTCGCGGCTGCCGGACTGGCGAGCCGTTTCGAGGAGGAGAACGAGTCTCTGGGCGACATCGCGCAGGTTTTCGTAGCGGCCGATGAGGTCGCCGGCGGGCAGGTGATCCCGACGGGTTTCGTCGGTGAGAAGGATGGCGAGGTCGCGCGGCTCCCCGTCGGCGAAGAGGGCGAGGACGAGCTGCGCCCCGAGTTCCCGATCCTCCGCCTGATCGCGGCGGGTGGCGTCGGCGCCGCGGGCGAGCTGACGGGCGGCGCGGGCGAGCGCTTCGTCGCGCGGCGTAAGCGCGACCTGGGCCTCCGCGGCGGCGGAGGACGCCGAGGGGGCGCCGAGGCCCTGGCCCGTGCCGCCGGTCTCGCCGGGAGATTGTCCGGGAGAGGAGCCGGGGGTGCTGCCGCTCGGGGCCGGAGCAGAGCCCGCGGGCGAAGGCGAGGCCGGGCCGCCGCCGGGGGAGGAGCCCTGTCCGGCGGAATCACCGGCGGCTCCCGGCGCGGGTGGAGAAGAGGCGGAGGGCGAGGGGGGCGCGGAGGAGGGCTCGGGTTTCGGGCTGGGGCCGGAGCCCGGGCCCTCGCCCTCGCCAGAGCCCTTCTCCTTCCCAGGCTCGGCGCCGGGGGCGGGGGCTGGAGATCCGGCGGCGCGGGCGACCTGGGAGGCGGTCTGGGCGAGGCGCTCGGCGGCTTCGGCGGAGCCGGTCCGTTGCTGGGCGAGGGCCTCGGCGCGAAGGGCGGCGGCGGCGGCCTCGAGGGCGGCGGAGCGGGCGGCGGGGTCCTCGAGTTTCTCGGCGGCGTTTATCTCGCGGCGAAGTTTCTCGAGTCCGGCCTGGGCGGCGGAGCGGCCTGCGGCCTCCTGGGCGGCGGTGGCGCGGCGGAGGGCTTCGGCGGCCGCGGCGGCGGGGGCACGCGCGGCCTGGGAATCGCCGGCGCGGAGCTGCTCGGCGGCGTCGGCGGCGTCGCGCGCGGCGTCGGCCACGTGGTCGCGGGCGGCGGGATCGAGCTCGCGGGCCTGGTCGAGGGCCGCGAGACGCGCGGCGAGCTCGGCCTGTCCGGCCAGCGGGTCTTTCTCGGCGCCCGAGGCGGGGCTGGCGGCGTCGGCTTGGGCCTGGGCCAGCTGTTCCAATTGTCCGGCCGGGGTGGAGGCCCGCGGCGGGAGTTTGAACTGCTGCTGGTCGCGGAACGGATCGCTGACCTTCGGGGTGGAGGACGGTCCGCCGCCGCCGCCCTCCCTGATGACTTTGCGCAGCACTTTTTCGGCGGCGACGATCAGGGCGAGGGCGCGGCCCTGGGGCGTGGTGGCCGCCTCGTTGGCGGCCTCGGCGATGCCGGTCGCCGCCGTATCCATGAAGGGGATACTTTGACCGAGGTTGTCGACGACGAGCGTGGGCAGGCCCTCGGCGATGGCGAAGTCGCGGGCCTCGGTGGTTTTCCGCGCGAGGGTGAGTTGATCGGCGGCGACGCGGGTGTTTTCCTCGCGCCAGGCCGGGAGGGAGCGGTCGAGGGGGGAGTGGGCCAGCAGGAAGTTTTGTTTGAGCAGCTGGAGCTGGGCGGTTTTCAGGGCGGCGAGGAGGGCGGCGCATTTGTCCGCGCCCGAGCCCGTGGCGGTCTCGCGGATGACGTCCTCGCGGGCGGGGCGGATCTGGATGAACTGGAGGGGGGAGGTGACGGGCGG
>JBILUB010000070.1:0-9612 GCA_044371245.1 Opitutaceae bacterium | reverse complement strand
GCCTGCAGGCGCGCTTGGCTGACGGCCAGCGCATCCTGCTGGCGCTTGCGCTCGGTGATGTCACGCTGCACGCCCACCCACTGGGTGATGTCGCCGCGCTCGTTGCGCACGGGGGTGATGGTCAGCTCGTTCCAGAAGGTGCTGCCGTCTTTGCGATGATTAAACACTTCGCCCTCGAAGGGCGCGCCGACGGCGAGGCAACGGCGCAGGCGCACGTCGAAGTCCGCATCGGTGTCGGGTCCTTGCAGAAATCCGCAGCTGCGGCCGAGCACCTCCTCCGCCGAGTAGCCCGTGATCTCGGTGAAGCCGTCGTTCACGTACGTGACACGGCGATCGGGCCCGGTGATCACGACCCCTTGCGAGATCGAGCCCAGCGCATGATTGCGCAGACGCAGCTCATCCTCGGCCTCAGCCCTGGCGGTGATATCGTAGGCGTTGAAACAAACTTGGGGCGCGGTGTCGGGCAGGGCGGAGAGCGGAGCATAGCGCACGATGAAGCGTCGTCGCCGGCCCTCGCGGTCCGGCAGGTCGACATCGTGTTGATGCGGCCGCCCGCCGAGTGCCGCGGCGAGGCCGAGCTCCAGGCCCTGCGCGAGGCGAGCGGGCAGAAAATGCGTCACGGTGCGTCCCCGTCGGGGTGGCTCTCCCCCGAGCGCGAGGCAGATGCGAACCGCGGCCTGGTTAAACAACTCCACCCGTCCGAGGGCATCGAGCACCAGATGGATCTGCTCGGAGGAATCGAGCACCCCCTGGAGCAGGCGCTCCGAGCGTCGCAGCTCGAGCGTACGTCGCTCGAGCAGCCGGCGCGCACGCAGCAGCGCCACTTTCTGCCAGGCCAGGTGGCAGACGCCGACGAGATAGTCGGGCGCGAAGGGCCGGCGCAAATGAGCGCCCGCACCGGCGCGGAGGGAGGCCACGGCCACGGCTGCATCCGCGTCGGAGGCGACGGCGACAAAGGCGGTGCGCGGCGCCGCCGCGGTCCAACGCGCGAGGCACGCATGGTCCAGCCCGGGCTGATCGAGATCGCACACGACGGTATCCCACATCGCCGTCGCCAGGGCGGCCTCGGCGGCCGCGAGGCCGTCGGCATGGAGCAGACGGGTGTCGTGCGCGGCGAAGCCTGTGCGCAGCGCTTCGAGGTCGCCCAGGTCCGGCAAGGCGAGCAAGACCCGCCAGGGCGCCGCCTCACCGGGACTGGCGAGCAGGGCGAGCACCCGCTCCACCAGGCGGCCGCTATCGAGCGGGGTGGGAAAAAAATCGCTCGCACCGAGATCCTTCGCCTGCGCTCCGGCATCGGTATCGGCATAGGAAGCGGCGACCATGACAAAGGGCACGTCGGCCAGCTCGGGCCGGGAGGGCGAGCGCAAGAGGCGAGCAAACCCGTTGCCCGCGCCGCCCGAGCGGTGAAAATCCGCCACCACCAATTCCGGCGGGGCACGCTCGATCACCCGCAGCGCTTCGTCGGCTTCGGCGCAAATCCGGACTTCAAGAGGAGCGGTCGACAGAGCCCGTTCCAACTGCTCGCGCTGGACGCGGCTTTCGCAAATAACCAGCACAAAGGGCAGTCTGTAGGCAGGTTCGGGCATCGTAGGGTGCGGGGCTCGAAATCGCCGAAGAAGCCCGGCGGAAATCTACCTAGGGTCTATAGCAGTAAATAAACCGGGCGCGGAAGCGTTTTTTACGGAACTTTTCTAATTGAGGCCGCGGACCTGCCTAGCGCCGAGCGAGCAATGGCAAGAGTTTTGCGGTCACATCGCGGGCCTGGGCGAGCATGGCGGTGTGGCTCTGCTCGAGGATTTGCATGCGGGCCAGCTCGGTGGTTTCGGTCGCCAGGTTCGCGTCCTGGATGGTCGAGAGGGCGGCTTCGTGGTTGGCGCCGGCGGTGGCGGCCACGCCGGCGGCGAGTTGGAGGCGGCTCTGGCCGGCGCCGACTTCGGACTGGGCGGTGGCCAGCTGGGTGAGGGCTCCGCGAAGCGTGTCGTCGAGGGCCGCGGACGGTGCGTCCCCGAGCCCCACGATGAATTCACCGGTCGCATCCTGCCGGAGCAGGTCACCCACCGCGCCTTGCCTCAGGTTCACCACCGGGAGAGTGATCCGGTCTTCCGGTCCGGCGCCCAGTACGAGTGATTCGCCAGGCCCGGGGCCGAAGAGCGCGCTTTCGCCAAACGAACCCTGCGGGCGGCCGACCCCGACCATGCCGCCGATCTCGGCCGTGCCCCCTCCCACCACTTGGCGGAGCTGCTCTTGGAGCTGACGAAACTCGGCCCGGTAAAGAGCTCGATCACCAGTGGATTGAAGGGCGTTGGTTCCCAGGGCACTGAGTTCGGAGAGTCGGGTGACGAGCCTCCCCAGCGCTCCGAGCTGACCGCTGGTGACCTGGAGTCGGCTTACACCATTCTGGATGTTCACCTCGGCGGCATCGATCCGCTCGCGCTCGGCTTCGAGGCGGGCGGCCTGGCCGACGGCGGGCGAATCGACGGCCGGGCGATCAATGCGGCGACCGGAGGAAATCCGAGCCGAGACGGTGTCGAGGCGGGAGTCGACCCGGCCAAGGCCGTTGGCGAGAGCGAGGGAGTGTTGCGAGACGTTCATGGAAGCGGGCGGAGGGGATCGGGAGACGGAGGGGAGGGATCGAAAAAGAGTCGGCGGGCAGCAGTCGCGGCGGAGCTCGTCACTTGGCGGCGAGTCGCGGGAGCGCGGGCAGGCGGGGGGCGGAGGCACCGGCGCCGGGTGGCGCGACGGCCGCCGCCTGATTGTTCGCGGCGATGTCGACCAACACCTCTTTCCGCACGATGGAGATTTCGCGGGGAGCTTGGATGCCAATCTTCACGACGTCACCGTCGATCCGGGTGATGCGGATCTCGATGTTGTCGCCGATGACGATGGCTTCGTTGACCTTGCGGGTAAGGACTAGCATGGCGGGGGGATCACGCTGAGGTGACGAGGGGATGGCGGGCGGAGTAGAGCGAGTGGTTGGCGACGACGACCTGGCGCGCCGCGCCGGTGTGGCGGTTGACCACGATGGGGCCCACCAGATTCACGGTGGCGCGGGAGGGGTCGTCCCGTACGGTCACGATGTTGAATATCAGGGCGTCGGCCGCGCCGCTGATCCCGAGCGCAGTGGCGTCGTCATCGAAGAGTTCCGGGGCGTAGTCGGGGATGAAGCCGCAGGGGTCGATGACCACAAAGTGCAGTGGCGCGGGGCCATGGAGGCGCAGCCACTGGAAGGGGAGTTGGTCGGCGAGGTGAAAAATCTCGCCCCGGCGGTGCTCGGGGAAGCCCACGATGCCGGTGGGGAAACGCAGTTCGATCGAGGGGGGCGCGGCGAGCGCGGCGGGAGCGGGGTCGGCGAGTACTTTCATGGGAGGTGGACTTGAATCAAGGAGGAGCGGTGGCGAAGGAGTTTGGGGAAAACGGGGCGTGGGAGAGCTGCTCAGCGGAGGTAGTCGAGCAGCGAGAGGCGGAGGATGGTGGAGGAAGAGGAGAGCGCCGCCTCGTAGGCCTGCGTGGTCTGGTTCAGGCGCACGATAACTTCCGGCAGATCGGCGTCGGCCTCGGCGGAGATCTGTCGATCCAGCTCATCGAGACGCGAACGTTGCTGGGCCTGGGCCACCTCGATGCGGAGCTGGATCGCACCGTGTTCGGAGAGGGAGGACACCAGGAGATCTTCGGAGGTATCCAGTCCGGGCCGCAGCGCGCGGATCGCGGCCGGGTCATCATTCTGGAGGGCGTCCCGCAGAGCGACCAGTCGGTTCATGAAATCCGCCAAGCCGGCGTTGGTCGCGGCATCGGGGGTGGGCTGAAGGGTGGCGTTGTCAGCGAGGGGCACGGCGAGGCGGCCGGCGTCGCCGACGTAGTTTACCGCGGTCAAGCGACCGTCGACATCACGCACGAGGTCGAAGGGGGGGGCGTCGACGGCCGCCCCGGCAAAGACGTAATCATTGCCGAAGCGGGTGTTGCCGAGGCTGGCGGCCTGCTCGAGGAGCTGGTTGACCTCGGCGGCATAGGCGCGGCGGGCCTCCGGATCGATCCCGCCCTCGCCCAGCACGGCGAGCTCGCCGGCGCGGTCCGACACCTTTTTTATCTGCTCAAGTCCGGCGTAGGACGTTTTCGAATACTCAAGGGCCGCGGACGCGTTGCGCTCGAACTGGGCCACGGAGGCTCGCTCCATGCGGGCCGCGATGATCCGTCCGACAGCGGCGGGGTCGTCGCCCGGACGCTGTACGCGCTGGCCGGTGGCGACCTGGCGCTGAAGCGAGGCCTGGCGCTCGGTCAGGCGACGAAGCTGGTCGAGCACGGCGTCGGCGGTGGAGCTGGTGGACAGGCGCATGGCGGGAGGAGAAAACAGGGGGAAGGGCCGGCGGGGGTACGAGGTCGGGTGTCGGGGCCGGTGCCTCAGCGGATAAGGCGGTTCACGACCACGTCGAGGAGCTCGTCGACGACATTGATCACACGAGAAGAGGCCTGGAAGGCGCGTTGAAACTTCATCAGGTCGGTCATCTCCTCATCCAGCGAAACGCCGCTGACGGACTGACGCTGCTGGCGCACGAGGGTCTCGATCGAGGTCTGGTCACGCAAGCGGCCTTCGGCGCCGGCGACGACGCGGCCCAGATCGCTGACGACCCCGCTGTAGTATTGGGAAAAGGTGCCGTCGAGCAGGTCGCCGCCGGCGGTGGAGAACACGCGCGAAGTCAGGCCTGAAACGGCGAGGGCCAGGGTGTTGTCCGCGGGTGCGCCGCCGTCCGAGGCTTTTAAGGTCACGGGGGTGAGTCCGGCGGTGAGGGTCAGCGTGGAGGCGGGGGCGGCGGGGTTGTAATCGAAAAAATCCCCGGTCGCGTTGGTCGGGTTGTAGGCCGCGTTCACCGAGGCGGCGAGTTGCCCGGCAAACACGTCGAGCCGATCGCGAAGATCCTGGACCGCCCCGTCGCGGGCGGTGAGGTGTCCCTGGATCGAGCCACCCGACATCGCGACGGGCGTGCCGCCTGCCAGGAGCTGTACCCCGTCATAGGTGAGTGCGGCGGGCAGGGTGGCGCGGTCCACGAGGAGAATCGGGGTGCCCCCGGCGTCGCGGACAAACACGTCAACTTGCCCGGCCTCGGTGGCGCTGGGGCGCGTCTCGGCTCCGATCTTACCCGCCAGTTGTTCGATGGCGGCCTGACGTTGATCGCGGAGGTCGGCGGCGGATCCCGGGGCGTTGATCTCAAATCGTCCGATCTGGCCGTTCAAGTCGGCGATCGTGGCAAGGAGTCGGGTTGAGTCGTCAAGATCGGCCTCCACCTGGGTGCCGAGGTCGGCCTGCAGCTGACCGAGTCGCGAGTCCGTGAGGCGAAAACGTTCGGCCAGGATCTCCGCGCGCTGGACCAAGTTTTGCCGTTCGCCAAGATCGGTGGGGCGGGCGGCGAAGGCTTGAAAGGCGTTGAAAAACTCCGTGACGACGGCCGCCAGACCTTGCCCGGAAGCGGCGACCGAGTCTGCGGACTGGGTACGATCGATCGACTCGCCGAGCGCCGCTTGGGTCTTGGCGTAGGCGGAGCTCTCCGCGTCCAGGCTGGAAACTCGCGCGATCTCGCGGGCGAGCTGGCGATCGAGGAGCAAATCGCGGATTTGTTGCGTGGCCTTGGCCTCGATCCCGAGAGACTGGGCGCCCTGGGGGGTGAGCACGGTGCCCCGATCGCCGAAGAGCACGCGTTGTCTCGCGTAGTCGGGATTGTTGACGTTGGCGAGGTTACGGCCGGCCGTCTCCACCCCGCGTGACTGGGCGGTGAGAGCGCGGACCGCTTGGTTAAGACTGGATACGAGGCCGGACATGGTGCGGATGGCTCGGGGGAGACGACGGCGGGAGGAGAGGTGAAGACCAGGCGCCTAGCCCGTGGCCTGAAGGGTGGAAAGGGGCGCCGCGGACCGCGGGGCTCGACCGCCCGGGGCGTAGGTCCGAGGGAGCACATCAGGGCGAAGAGCGGCGAAAAGCTCACGGCGCAGCTCCACCGCACGGACAAGAATCGCATGGTTTTGCCGCGCCCGACGGCGGACGACATGGAGCAGGCGGTTGATTTCCTCGATCAACGCGTCGAGCAGGGGACGCTGTTCCTCCGGGAAAAGATCGAGCAAGCGACGCAACGATTCGGTGGGTGGCCGCTGGTGCGCCCGGGCCAGGGAGGCCACATGCTCTTCCCGGGCCTCGCGGGAGCGCGCGGTCTCGAGCGCGAGTCGTTCAATCATGATCGAGGTCTCGGCCACGGCTTCGGCGTCGCGTTTCATCAGCGCCGCTTGTTGGCGATCAAAGTATCCGAGAAGGCCGCCGTAGGCGGCGAGTTCGGCGCGGAGCAAGTCCGCAAGAGCATCGGAAGCGGACGATTTCACGTGAGATCAGGGTTGTCCGCGGTGGTGGCGGAAGGCAGAGGGGCGAGTTGGCGCGAAATGACCTGAGACAACCCCAGACCCGCGCCTTGGGTGATGGCGCCGGCCAGCGTGTCCGTGAGGAGGTACCCGTAAACCCCGCCACCCTGGCCGCCGCTGCCAGTCGAGACCGCGCCGAGGGCGGAGCCGCTCATCAAAGGCTGAAGAGCCGGGGAAATCAGTTGGCGCACGAGAATCGCCTCAAACTGCCGGGCAGCCTTTTGCACGTCCTCCGGCGAGGGGCGTCCGCTGGCGCCGGCGGCCCGCGCGAGATCCAAGGGCACGGGCGACGGGGCGGAACTGGCGGATGAGATAATCATAAGAATTGAACGGAGTCGCTGCTAGTTGATCACGAGTTCGGCCTGCAGCGCACCCGCGGCCTTCAAGGTCTGGAATATCGCCATCATCTCGCGCGTCGTGACACCCAGAGCATTCAGCGCGGAGGCGAGTCGCTCGACCGACGCGATCTCCTCCACCAGCACGAACCCACCTTGCTTTTCCTCCACGGCAGTTTCGGTCGAGGGTAACACCACCGTCTGCCCACCACGGCTCAAGGGCTCTGGTTGAGATGCGGTCAAGGTCTGCGCGACGGTAATGGTCAGCGCTCCGTGGCTGATCGCCACTCTGGATATGCCCACGGGGGCCGTGGCCACGATGGTCCCGGTACGCTCGTTGATCACGATCCGAGCGGATACATCGGGGGTCACCGGTATCGCGCCGACATCCGCGAGGAATCGGACCTCGTGCCCCAGATAGGCCTCGGGGAGGAGCAGATCGACCGTTGCCGCGTCCCGGGCGCGGGCGGACGCCTCGGGCAATGCGGCGTTAATCGCCTCGGCAAGGCGGGATGCCGAGGTGAAATCCGGCTCCCGCAGCGCGAAAGCGAGCCGCCCCCCTCTTACGATAGTGAACGGGATCTCGCGCTCCACGATCGCTCCATCGCTGATGATCCCCACGGTCGGATGGTTCTTCTGCACGGTGGCACCACCGGCACCACCCGCTCCCCCGAGAAATCCGCCCACTGCGACAGGGCCTTGGGCAACAGCGTACACGCGCCCATCGGCCCCGAGCAGAGGACTTTGCAGAAGCACACCTCCCTGCAGGGATTTCGCATCCCCCAGCGAGGCGACGGTCACGTCAATACGCGCACCCGAACGAAGAAAAGGACCGATGTCCGCGGTCAGCATCACGGCGGCGGCATTTTTCGATTTCACCAGGGACGGATCCACTTTCAGCCCGTTCCGCTCGAGCGCATTTGCGACCGACTGGAGGGTGGCCAGGGCGTTCGAGTCTCCGTCGCCCGCCAAACCGACGACCAGTCCATACCCGATCAATTGATTATCCCGCTCACCGTCCACCCTAACCAAATCCTTCACCCTCGCCCCCTCCACCGACTGCGATGCCAGGATCAAAAACAAAACACTGCACGATGGCGCGGCGAAGCCACGCCGCGTTGACCACGCTCTGAAAAACGCTGCGAAAAATGACCTCGGGAGGAGCATGCGGATGATTGCGACAAGGGCGGTTTAAAAGACGGAAAGGGGGAAAGCCGCACCTGGTCAGAATGGACGCAGTTTCTCGTAGAGATTAGTCAACCAACCGCGCTTTTGGGCGTCGGTCAGCGTTCCTTCCGAGATGAACTCGAGCCTGGCATCCGCGACGTTGCTGGAAAGCACCGTGTTACCCGTTCCGATGTCAGCCGGACGCACCAAACCATGCAGCACCAAGTTCTGGGTCTCTCCCGAAAAAGTCAGACGCCGGGCTCCAGCTACGACCAGATTTCCATTGGGAAGCACGTCGGTGACGATGACGGCCGCGCGCCCGGTCAACGACTGACTATTGCTGACCTGACCACCTCCGTTGAACGACGACTGCCCTCCGAAGCGCACCCCCGGAAGATTCTTGTTATGCGTTCCGAATCCGCTCTCGGGAAAAAGAAACTGGGAGACTGCACCGTCGACCGACGAATTGGAGCCCGTTGTCTTGTTTTGACTCGAGCTGGCCGCGGCAGTCTCGGCCACGACGATCGTGAGGATGTCACCGACGCGCGCGGCGCGAAAATCAGCCGCCACGCCCTGCTCACGCGATCCGGCCGACATCCACAGCGACGTCGCACCCACATCGGCAAAACTGAGAGAAACACATGCGAGAGCAGCCAGCGGCCAGCGGAGCCGCGAAGAACGAGGGAAGTGATGAAGTGAAGAGCGCATGGTGTACTAAAATTTTGGATACATCAAAAGCGAACCGAAGCGCGGTTCTCCGCGATGACGACCGCCGCAAACTCTCGACGTGAATCGGGGTTACGCACCCGAACCGTTTCTCCCCGCGCGGCATCGTGAAGGGCCACCGCGCGTAAGGAAACGGTCAGGGAGCCATCGCTCGCAACAACGTCGACCGGGCGGCCACGGCGCACCAGCGGACGCCGGGCGACATCACGCCAGACCAGCAGACGTCCGGGGCTCACCGAACGGGCAAAATCGAATTCCGCGGACGCAGGATCGCCGGAGGGATCCAGCACAAAACCATCTCGTTCACGGAGAGCATCGAACGCTCTCGACTCGAGCGCCGAGAGCAACACGGGCTCTCCCACCGCCGCGGGTTGACGAAGTGTCCAACCTTCCCTCCAAAGCTCCACCCGAACCAAAACTACGAAATCCGCCGCGCGACCCGCCTGATCGTGACCGCGCACGGTAAGCAAAAGTTGAGGCGCGAGCATCGACGGTGCCTGAATGATTTCCAACTCGCTGCCTCTCTCCAAGGACTCGGGTGCGGGCCGATGCCACGAGACGCGCAAATCACCCGACGCCGAGTAACGAGCAGCAAGCAAGGCAGAGAGGGTGACCAACCGGGTGTCTTCGGTCGTACCCTCCCCACCCGGGGACCCCAAAATCTGCGGCGAAACAGCAGGCAGAGGGGTCGATGACCAGAGTGATCCCAGACCGAAAACCAGAAAAAACCGGAGATGAACGAGGTGCATATTATCACGCAATACCGAAGCGAAACTCAGCGTTTGAGCTGGTTGATGTTCTGAAGCATCTCATCCGACGTTTGTATCGATTTGCTGTTCACCTCGTAAGCGCGCTGGGCGACGATCAGATTTACCATCTCCTCAACGATATTCACATTCGAGGCCTCGACATAACCTTGAATGACGCTCGCGAAGCCCTCCTCCCCAGGTTGCCCCGTTTCAGCGGCGCCACTTGCAGCAGTCGCTGC
>JBILUB010000451.1:0-2565 GCA_044371245.1 Opitutaceae bacterium | reverse complement strand
TCCGACGGACGCCGTCCGTTCGTGTAGCACCACTGCAGCACCACCGCGTCGTCCGCCTCCTCCCGCGCCTTCGCCGCGATGTCCTCGTAGGCGAGGCCGAGCAGCCGGCACAGTCGCGCGTCGAGTCCCTTGCCCAGGTTGTAGTCGTCCGCGAGGCGACCCGCCGCGCGCAGGCGCGCCTTGTCGAGCATGCGGGGCAAAAAAACCAACCCGCCGACCGCGTCATAGCCGGACCGGGGAAATAGATGAGCATTCATCGCCGCCCACCGTGCGCGCCCTTCGTTAAGCGGGCATAAAGACAGGGTTAATTCTCCCCGCGCCCTCAGCCGGCATCATTCAGTTGGGCGGCGGAGCAGCGGCGGGAAATGGCGAGTAGATTTCGGCGCGGACCGAGCGAAGTGATACTCGGAAAGTACTTCGAGCCGAGGTCCCCACCGAAAGGTGCCGCCAGCTCACCTCGTTGCGACCCGGGCAACTGCATGATGTTGGCTCAGCCCCCGTCGCGCGCGAAACGCACGGTGAACACGCTGCCCGCGCCCACTTCGCTGCGCACCGTCACTCGCCCACCCATCACCTGCACCAGGTGCTTCACGATGCTCAGGCCCAGCCCGGTGCCGCCGGCCTCGCGCGAACGCGAGCGATCCACCCGGTAAAACCGCTCGAAGATGCGCGCCAGATGCTCCGGCGCCATGCCCACCCCGGTGTCGCGCACCTGCACCGCGCAGCTCTCCGGTCCCGCCTCCAGCGTCATCGTCACCTCGCCGCCGGGCTCCGTGTAGGCCACCGCGTTTTTCAGCAGGTTGTTGAGGATCATCCGCAGCGACTCCACGTTGCCCCGCACCGGCAGCTCGCCGGGAGCCGACGTCCAGGCCAGTCGCACTCCCTTGCGCCCCGCCACGTCCGCCAGCGTCTGCGCGCACTCCACCGCCACCGCCGCCATATCCACCCGCGTGAGCTCCGGCACCTCATGCTCCGACTCCAGACGTGAGATCGCCAGGAGATCCTGCACCAGCTCCTGCAATCGCTCCGACTGCGCCCTCACCCGACCCAGGAAACGCGTGCGCGTGCCGGCCTCCATCCCCGGGTCGTCCAGCACCGTGTCCACCAGCGAGCAGATTGCGGTCAGTGGCGTCTTGAGCTCGTGCGAGGCGTTCGCGGTGAAGGTCCGCCGCGCCTCCTCCAGCCGCCGCAGCTCGGTCAGATCGTGCAACACCAGCAACACCCCGAAGGGCGCCCCCGTGTCGTCGCGCAGCGGCGTCGAGTCGATGCGCAGCACCGCGCCCGCCCCCCCATCCGCGACCCGCGTTTCCTTCACCACCCGCCGTCCCTCCGCCAGCGCCTGCTCCCGCGCGCCACGCACCGCGCCTAGCTTCACCGCCTCGGAAAAGACCAGCCCGCGCGCCGCCTCGGGCAGTCCGAGCAGGTCCGCCGCCACGCGGTTCGCGTAGGAGATGCCGCCGCGCGCGTTCACCGCCACCACTCCGTCGGCCATCGCGGCGAGCAGCGCGGCCAGTCGCTGCCGCTCCCGCCGCTCCTCGTGGATGCGCCGCCGCACCTCCTCCGCCATTCGGTTGATCGTCGCCGCCACCACGCCGATCTCGTCCGTTTCTTTCATCTGGATACGCTCGTCCAGATCCCCAGCCGCCAGCCTGCGGCAGCTCTCGCCGATCTCCCGCAGGGGCCGCGTCACCGCGCGGGTGAAAAAGAACCCCAGCCCGAGCGCCACCGCCACGCTGATGCTCGTGCCCGCCAGCACGCGGTCGCGCAGATCCCGCTCGCGCGCGATCAGGCGCTCGAGCGGCGCGCCCAGCCGCACATAGCCGATCCGATCCGTCTCGAGCAGGATGGGCGTGACCAGCCAGAGGTGCCGCGCGCCCGTCTCGTCCTCCCGCAGGGCACGCCCGTGGGCCGCGGCCAGCGTCGCGGCGAACTCCGGCAGGGCCAGCCGCTCCGCCGCCCTGGACGCCTCCTCCCGCGTTCCCTCCGGCCCGGCTTCCCGGCCGTTCGCGAAGTAGATGCCGACCCGCAGGCCGGTCTCCCGCTCCACCTCCTCCAGCTGCCGACCGAGTTGCGGCGACCAGAGATGGGCGGGATTAGCCGCCTCCAGCGAGGACATGAGCAGGGCCATGTTCAACAGGTCCGCCTCCGCGTCGCGCAGCGCGTTCCTCCGCGCGCTGCCCAGCACCAGCACCCCGATCACTCCGGCGCAGAGCAGCACCAACGCGGCGTAGCTGCGGAAGAGCCGCCAGAAAAAGGAACGCCGCGGCCCCAGCCCCCCGGCCTCTTCCCGCGCTTCCGGCCGCGCGCCCCCGGCCCCGCCCGCCTCTGCGTTCGCCACGCTCACGTTTTCGCCACGAAGCGATATCCCACGCCGCGGATCGTCTCGATCCGGTCCCGGTCGCCGCCGAGCTTGCGCCGGATCGCCCGCACGTGGACGTCGATGTTGCGGTCCACCACCACGGCTTGGTCGCCGATGATCTGGCTGAGCAGACGGTCGCGCGAAAACACCCGCCCGGAGTTCATCGCCAGAAACCGCAGGAGCCGGAACTCCGTCGCCGTCAGCGC
>JBILUB010000450.1:0-2579 GCA_044371245.1 Opitutaceae bacterium | reverse complement strand
GTTGTCCTCGAGCTCGTGGAGGAACTCGCCGACCTCGGCGCGCTGGGCTTCGTCGAGCTCCGGGTACTGCTTGGCGATGTAGCCCATCTCGGAGGTCACGACGGTCCAGCCGGCGGCTTTCAGCCACTCGGATACGCTGTGGATGGCGGTGCGCTCGCAGAGGAAACGGGCGCCGGTGACGCCCTCGGCCGGGATGTCGTCGTTTTCAGCGTGACCGAGCGGGGCGAAATCGTTGGCCCCCGCCTCGATCGCGGCCGCCTCGAGGTCGGGCGCGGCGGCGGCGGTGTGGGCCTCGACGATGCCGACGTGGTCGAAGAGAAACTTGTTGGAGCCCGTGGTGCCGAGGATGCCTTTTTTGAAGAGCACGCGCATCTCGGGGGCGAGGCGCTGCACGTTGTCGGTGTAGCACTCGACCACGACGGGCACCTTATGCGGGGCGTAGCCCTCGAAGGTCACCGCGGTGATGTCGGTTTTTTCGCCGCCGGTGCCCGCGCCCTTGTGGATCGCACGCTCGATCACATCGCGCGTGACGGACGCTTTTTTGGCTTTCTCCACCGCGGCAAAGAGCCGGGCATTGGCCGCGATGTCCCCTCCGCCGAGTTTGGCGGCCACGGTGATTTCCTTCACCAGTTTGCCGACCAACTGCCCCTTCTTGTTGTTAACAATCGCGCGTTTCGCGTGCAGCCATTGACGTCCCATAGTCGTAGATAAAAGGACGGGACTATCCACGGAAGCGCGTGCGGGGCACGTATAAAAAATGATCTTTCGCGGCCTGCGCGGCGCGGGCGGCGCCTGCGGGTTCGACATTTGGTCCGGGCTCCGCTTGGTCGGGGACGCACCCGTGAACACCTCTTGGGACACCCTTAAACTCGTGGCCGATCCCACCCGGCTGCGCATCCTCGCGCTCCTCTTGCGCGAGGAGCTGTCGGTCGCTGAGCTGCAGGAGATCCTGAGCATGGCGCAGTCGCGCATCTCCTCCTCGCTCGCGCTGCTGCGCTCGGCCGAGCTGGTCAGCGATCGGCGCGATGGCAAACGCGCCTACTACCGCCTGCGTCCGGGTCTGCCCGCGCCGACCCTGGGCTTGCTGCGCTCGGCGACCGAAGCGGTGGGGGCGCAGCCCGAGCTGCTCGCCGACCGGGCTGGTCTGGCCCGCGCGCTCGCCCGCCGCCGGGCCACCCAGGAGGAGTATTTTAACCGCATCGCCGGGCGCCTCGGTAAAAACCACTGCCCGGGCCGCTCCTGGGAGGCCATCGGGCACCTCGCCCTCCGCCTCGCCCCGCCGATCGAGATCGCCGACCTCGGCGCCGGGGAGGGCCTCGTCTCCCAGCTGCTCGCGCGCCGCGCGAAACGCGTGTGGTGCATCGACAGCTCGCCGCGCATGGTCGAAGTGGGCAGCGCCCTGGCCGAGAAAAACGGCCTGGCCAACCTCAGCTACAAGCTCGGCGACATCGAGCGCGTGCCCCTGCCCGATGCCTCCGTCGATCTCGCCATCCTCAGTCAGGCGCTGCACCACGCCCGCCACCCGCAGACGGCGCTGGCCGAGGCCTTCCGCATCCTGCGTCCGGGCGGCGAACTCGTCGTGCTCGACCTCAAGGAGCATGGCTTCGAAAAAGCGCGCGAACTCTACGCCGACCTGTGGCTGGGCTTTCGCGAAAACACCTTGCACGAGTTTCTGGAGTTGGCCGGCTTTGAGTCCGTCGAGGTCGCCACCGTGGCGCGAGAGGCGGAGGCCCCGCACTTCGAGACCCTGCTCGCCAGCGGCCGCCGACCCGGCCCGAGCAGCCCCGAGGATCGCCCGTCCCCGGCCTGAGCGAGCCCCCGCCCCGCCGGCGCCCCGCCCGCGCCCCGGCGCACCAGCGCCACGAGGCGCCAGAACCGGGCGCCCGGCGGCAGATTTTCGCCCGCCGGGCAGTTTTCATTTCAAAATGAATTGAACTCGCCCTGGGTGTTTGTCTGTCTTTTGCGAAACGATGAGCGCCCGCCGATCCGAAGAGTCGCCCCCTGCCGCCGAGGTGGCGTGGGCCGGCGATCCCCTGGCGCCGGGGGCGAAGTCCGGAGGAGGCGGCGAGGCTTCGGGCCTGACGGGTTACGAGGCGGAGTTGGTCGCGGTCTTTGCCGATTTGGTCGTGCTGCTCGGGTTGCCGAAGTCTTTTGGTGAGATCTACGGGTTGCTTTTTGCCTCGGCCCATCCGCCGACCTTTGCCGACATCGAGCGAAAGCTCGGCCTGAGCAAAGGCTCGGTCAGCCAGGGCCTGCGCGCGCTGCGCGAGCTCGGGGCGGTGCGGGAGGCGGCGTCGGGCGGGTCCGCGGAGTCGTCGGGCGGGGTGGCGGCCTCGGCGCGCGCGGTGCGCTGGGTGGCGACGACGGAGCTGCGCACCCTGCTCGGTAGTCTCTTGCGCGAGCGCCTCACGCCCTACCTCGAGCGCCAGGATCAACGTCTGGTCGCGGCGGAGAACACACTGCGCGCCGACGAGCCCGCTGCCGATGCCGCCACCCACCGGGTGCTCCGGGCGCGTCTCGATAAACTCCAAGCCTGGCACTCCCGCGCCCGCAGCGTGCTGCCCCTGATCGGAAAGATG
>JBILUB010000449.1:0-2586 GCA_044371245.1 Opitutaceae bacterium | reverse complement strand
GAGGCCGTAGCCGGTGGACGCGCCGATCACGAGGACCTTTTTGGGGCCGCCGGGGAGGGGGCCGCGGCTCAGCACGTGCGCGATCTGTTCCTGCACGTGCGCGGCGCAGCCGGCGGGGTGGGCGGTGACGCAGACGAAGCCACGGACTTTGGGTTTGATGACCATAGAGGGTCGAAGGGTCGGTGGCGGGCGGGTGAGGGCAAGTCGGAAGAGGGCGCCCGGCCCGGCCGGCTACTCGAAGCGAAGGGCGTCGATGGGATCGAGCTGGGCGGCCTTGTGCGCGGGATAAAAACCGAAGGCGACGCCGACGAAGGCGGAGAAGCCGACGGCGAGGGCGACGGAGGCGCCGGAGACGGCGGTGGGCCAGCCGTTGAGATGGGAGAGGAGCTGGGCGAGGCCGACGCCGCCGAGCACGCCGATGGCGCCGCCGAGCATGCTGAGGATCATGGCCTCGATGAGGAACTGCACGCGGATGTCGCGGTCGTGGGCGCCGATGGCGAGGCGGATGCCGATCTCGCGGGTGCGCTCGGTGACGGAGACGAGCATGATGTTCATGATGCCGATGCCGCCGACGAGGAGGGAGACGCCGGCGATGGCGCCGAGCAGGGCGGTCATGGTGCGGGAGGTGGCGGTGGCGGCCTGGGCGAGCTCGAGTTGGTTGCGCACGGTGAAGTCGGGTTCGCGTTCGCCGCGACGTTGCTGGAGCAGGTCGGTGATCTCCTGCTGGAGGCGGGGCATGGCCGCGGGGCTGGGGGCCTCGACGATGATGTTGTTGATCGAGTTTCTCCAGCGGAAGACGCGGCTCATGAAGCTGGTGTGGGGAAGGACGACGCAGTCGTCCTGGTCGGCCCCGAAGAAGTTAAAGCCCTTGGCGGAGAGCACGCCGACGATCTGAAAGGGGACGTTGTTGATGCGGAGGGTCTGGCCGAGGGGATCGACGTCGGGGAAGACCTGGCGGGCGACGGTGGCGCCGATGACGCAGACCTTGGCGGTGGCGCGGAGCTCGTTCTCGGTGAAGAGGCGGCCCTCGGCGACGGGCCAGGCGCGGATGCTGCTGAACTCGGGGGCGAAGCCGTAGACGGTGGTGCGCCAGTTCAGGCCGTTGCCGAGGATCTGCCAGCCCTGGCGGATTTCGGGGCTGACGGCGACGGCGCCGGCGATCTCGCGACGGATGGCGTCGACGTCGTCGATGGTGAGGCTGTTGGAGCTGCCGTAGCCGCCGCGGGCGCCGGAGGTGGTGGCGCTGCCGGGGAGGATGGTGATGACGTTGCGTCCGAGGGAGGCGACCTGGGCCTCGACCTGGGCTTTGGCGCCGTTGCCGATGCTGACCATGGTGATGACGGCGCCGACGCCGATGATGATGCCGAGGGCGGTGAGGGCCGAGCGGAGTTTGTTTCGGCGGAGGGCGCGGAGGGCGATGACGGTGGTGGCGAGCAGGCGCATCGGGTCAGGGCGAGGCGGTGGCGGGCTGGGCCGGGGAGCGGGTCGGGGAGGTGAGCTTGGCGGCGGCCTCGGCTCCGCTGAGCCGGTGCAGCTCCTCCTCGGCGTGGAGGCGGTGGGCGACGGCTTCGTCGCGGACGAGCAGGCCGTCCCGCACGACGAGGATGCGTTTGCAGTACTGGGCGATGTCGAGCTCGTGGGTGACCATGACGATGGTGATGCCGCGCTGGTTGAGACGTTGGAAGACGCCCATGACCTCGACGGAGGTTTTGGAGTCGAGGTTGCCGGTGGGCTCGTCGGCGAGGAGGAGGCGGGGTTCGTTGACGAGGGCGCGGGCGATGGCGACGCGTTGTTGTTGGCCGCCGGAGAGCTGGGAGGGGAGGTGGTCGTGGCGGGCGCCGAGGCCGACGATGTCGAGGGCGGCGAGGGCGCGGCGGCGCATCTCCGAGGCGGGGATGCGGCGGGGAGCGTAGAGCATGGGGAGCTCGACGTTTTCGAGCGCGCTGGTGCGGGGGAGGAGGTTAAAGCCTTGGAAGACGAAGCCGAGTTTCTGGTTTCGCAGGTCGGCACGGGCTTCGCGGTCGAGGGTGGCGACGTCGACTCCGTCCAGCAGATAGGTGCCGGAGCTGGGGCGGTCGAGGCAGCCGAGGGTGTTCATCAGGGTGCTCTTGCCGGAGCCGGAGGCGCCCATGATGGCGATGAACTCGCCGGGGCGAATCTCGAGGGAGATGCCGCGGACGGCATGGACCTCGAGCTCGCCGTTGCGGTAGGTGCGGCGGATGTCGCGGAGCTGGACGACGGATTGCACGGGCGGGTGGCTCCTAGAAGCGGCGCGGGCCGCCGCCGTTGAAGGGGTTGGCGGCGGCGCGGGCGGGGCCGGCGCCGTTGAGCTCTTCGGCGCTGATGACGTTGGTGATGAGCTCGTCGCCGGCGGAGAGGCCGGAGAGCACTTCGGAGTAGATGCCGTCGCTGATGCCGAAGCGGGCCTCGACGGGGCGGGCGCGGGGGGCGGCGGGGGTGCCGTCGGGGAGGTAGACGACGCGGACGATCTCGGTGCCGGAGGCGACGGCGCCGCGGGAGCCGCGGCGGCGGTCGGGGAGGACGACGCCGCGCTCGGCGGCGAGCGCCCGCACGCGCTCCATGACG
>JBILUB010000448.1:0-2590 GCA_044371245.1 Opitutaceae bacterium | reverse complement strand
ACCCGGAGGGCGTAAGCAAAGTACCGGTTTATTTTGAAGACAGCGCCTAAGCCCCCTTTCACCGAGCGCCGCGACCTCGCGCAAAATCGACCTTGCGCTTTGCGCCGCCGCCACCCTTTTTCGCCACCTGCCCCGGAGAGATGGCTGAGTGGCCGAAAGCGGCGCTTTGCTAAAGCGTTATAGGTGTAAAAGCCTATCGGGGGTTCGAATCCCCCTCTCTCCGCCACTTTACCCCCTCCCCGCGAGGGGGTTCTGTGGGTGGCGCGATCCGCATTCACCCGGCCTTCGCGGACCTCCACCAAGCGCCCTGCCGATCGCCCCGGAGGAAAAAGCGCGATCCCTCCTTCCCCCGTCCTCATCCCTCGCCGCCCCCGCGCCCATGTCCGACTCCAACCCGTACCCGCTCGTTCCACCGCCCTCGGCGCCGCTCGGCTACAAGATCGCCGTCCTCGTCTTCATCGAAAACTCCCTTGGGCAACACCTCCTGCTCCTTCGCGCCAAGGCACCCAATCTCGGCACCTGGTCGCCCATCGGCGGCAAACTTGAGACCGCCACCGGCGAGTCCCCCTTTGAATGCGCCGTCCGCGAGACCTTCGAGGAAACCGGCCACACCATCACCACCACCGATCTCCACCTCTTCGCCATGATCGCGGAGA
The DNA here is from genome assembly GCA_044371245.1 of Opitutaceae bacterium. Classification (GTDB taxonomy): domain Bacteria; phylum Verrucomicrobiota; class Verrucomicrobiia; order Opitutales; family Opitutaceae; genus IMCC26134_A. The sequence continues at coordinate 1,934 of JBILUB010000448.1, read as the reverse complement.
AAGCCTACGAAGGTGCCTCCCACTGGCTCCTCTTTCTCTTTCGCTGCACCAAACCCCTCGACACCTTGCCCGCCGCGATGGACGAAGGGCGCTTCGGTTTTTTTTCCAGGGCCGAGATCGAGCAGCTACCGCTCCCCGAGACCGACCGCACCGCCCTCTGGCAGATTCACGACCGGCACCGCAAACGATTCGTCGCCCTCCGCGCCGACTGCGCCCCCGGAAAACCCCTCGAGATCATCCTCGAGCAGATCACTCCCTCCGTCCCGCCGACGCCGCACAAACGCGCCGCCGCCCCCTGACCCCGCCTCGCCCCCGCCGACGATAAGTGCCGCCACGCCAAGCTCACCTCACGCGCGCCCCCGGCTAATGCACGCTCACGCCGGAACTGCTCACGCCCAATCGCACTTGATTTCCCCACCCCTCCCCAAACACTTCGCCTTTTTACTTTTCAACCCACGCCCATCCTCGTGAGCAAGCAGACCTCCGCCCCCGCCGAACCCAGCGCCTCCGCTCCCTCCGTCGCCGTGCCCAGCCCGCACGCGGGCGCCCCGGCCAACACCGCTCTCTCCACCGAGGCCAAGATCGAGCTCTACCGCCAGATGCTCCGCATCCGACGCTTCGAAGAACGCTGCCTCCCCGTCTACAACCAGGGCAAAATCGGCGGCTTCCTCCACCTCTACATCGGCCAGGAAGCGGTCGCCGTCGGCGCCTGTTCCCTCATGGGCAAAGACGACCACGTCATCACCGCCTACCGCGACCACGGCCACGCCATCGCCGTCGGCATGGACACCAAGGCCCTGATGGCCGAGCTCTACGGCAAGGTCACCGGCTGCTCCAAAGGCAAAGGCGGCTCCATGCACTACTTCGCCCCCGAGCTTAACTACTGGGGCGGCCACGGCATCGTCGGTGGCCAGATCCCCCTTGGCACCGGCCTCGCCTACGCCGTGAAGTACCAGGGCAAAAAGGGCGCCGCGATGGCCTTCATGGGCGACGGAGCCGTAAACCAAGGCGCCGTGCACGAGGCCTACAACCTCGCCGCGCTCTGGGACCTACCGGTACTCTTCGTCATCGAAAACAACCGCTACTCCATGGGCACCTCGCAGGAGCGCTCCTCCGCCGGCGAGCTCGGCAAACGCGCCGAAGCCTACGACATGAAATGGTATCAATGCGGCGGCCACGACATCTACGAAGTTCGCGCCACCCTCGACACCGCCCTCCGCCGCGCCCGCGAACAACACAAACCCGCCGTCGTCGAGATCGACACCTACCGCTACCGCGGCCACTCCGTCGCCGACCCCGACAAGACCTACCGCGACCGCAGAGAGATCGAGGACTACCGAAACACCAAAGACCCGATCCAGCTCTTCCAACAACAACTCCTCCACGAAAAAGTCCTCACCGAAGCCCTCATCGCCGAGATCGACGCCGCCGCCCGCGCCGAGTCGGAACGCGCCGTCGAATTCGCCGAGGCCTCCCCCTTCCCCACCGCCGAAGACATCCAGAAAGACGTCTACTGGGAGACCGACCAAGCCCGGCGCAGCAGCGAAGGCCGCATCTTCTTCAACGACGTCAAATAAACCCGCCTCCCGCCCTCGCTCCCCACTCCGCGCTCCGCGAGTCCCCGCACCTCCAATCTCCGATCCCAGCCACATGGCCACCCTCACCTACCGCGAAGCCATCCGCGCCGCCCTCTCCGAAGAAATCGAACGCGACCCCAACGTCGTCGTCATGGGCGAGGAAGTCGCCCAGTTTAACGGCGCCTACAAGGTCACCGAGGGCATGCTCGAGAAGTACGGTCCCCAGCGCATCGTCGACACCCCCATCTCCGAGGCCGGCTTCATCGGCATGGGCATCGGCGCCTCCATGCTCGGCATCCGCCCCGTGATGGAGCTGATGTTCTGGTCCTTCTACTCCGTCGCCTTCGACCAGATCCT
>JBILUB010000446.1:0-2596 GCA_044371245.1 Opitutaceae bacterium | reverse complement strand
GAGGATGCCGGCGGGCATCCAGATGCCGAGGCCGAGGAAGCCGCTGATGAAGCCGCCGAGGAGGGTGCCGAGGGCGCCGGCGGCGACGCCGAGGGCGGCGATGACGCCGATGTCGAATTTTTTGGGCGGGGTGGGGGCGGCGGGGCTTTGGTCGGCGGTGACGGTCTTTTCGGCGGCGGCGGCGAGCTTGGCGTTGCTCTCGGCGTCGGCGGCGGCGGCGCGTTTGGCGGCTTGCTCCTCGATCATCCGGAGGAACTTTTTGTAGGGGGCGAAGAAGGCCTGGCGGACGCTGATGGGGCTGTCGACGATGGCGGTGATGGTGGCGTCCCAGTCGCGGCCTTGGCGGTCGTAGAAGATGCCGTTGCGCCCGACGAAGAGGAAGTCGCTGTCGCCGTTGGTGAAGCAGGCGGCGATTTTACGCGGGGGGGAGCCGGGGCGTTTGAGGTCGCAGTAGGCGATGTAGGCTTTGCTCATCGCGGCGAGGGGGGAGGGGCCGGCGACCTCGATGCAGAACTCGGTGGAGCGGCTGTCGAGGTAGAGGACGCCGGCCTGGAAGATGGCGGGGTGCTCGGGGGAGTAGAAGTCGAAGAAGTTGACGTAGTTGTGCAGGAGGGTGCGGAAGTCGCGGGCGTAGCGCAGGAGGCGCTCGACGTTGACGATGGCGTCGAACTCGGGGGCGAGCGCGGTGTCGCGGGCGATGAGAGCGGCGAGGGCGGGGCGGAGTTTCTCGGCGGCGGCGAGGTGGGCGCGGAGCTTTTCCAGGCCGAGCTTTTCGACGGTGGAGGCGGGCTTGGCGGTGGCGTGGGCGGCGTAGGGATCGGTCTTGGCCTTGAGGGTGGTCCACTGGGCCTCGGTCAATTCGAGCACGGCGGCGCCGAGGGCGGGGGTGACGGCGTCGCGGTGGAGGTCGGCGAGGCGGCCGGCCCAGGCGGGGTTGACGGTGGTGAGCAGGGGGAGGGCTTTGCCGGCGTCGACGCGGGCGAGGGGGAAGCCGGCGACCTCGTCGGCGGAGATGCTGAGGTCTTTGGCGGCGAGCTCGAGGTACTCGGTCTCGGAGCGGTTGACGGCGGCGAGGGCGCGGGCGTCGAAGGCGGCGAGGCGGACGCGGGCGAACCAGTCGTCGACTTTGGCGCGGAGGGCGGCGACGGCGGCGGCGGCGGCGGGGGTGGCGGCGCCGAGGGCGAGGATCTCGGGGGTGGAGGCGCGGTCGTGCCAGGCGACGAGCGCGGCGGCCTCGGAGAAGAAGCGCTCGGCGAGGGCGGCGTCGACGCCGGGCGCGCCGCAGCGGTCGGGCACGCCGCCGGTGGTGGCGGCGATGTCGGTGATGAGGGCGGCGAGGGCGGGGTCTTCGGCCGAGGCGGGCACGACGACGCCGTCGCCGGTGAGGGTGGTGGCGGCGAAGAATTTGGCGGTGTCTGCCGCCTCGCCGAGGGAGATGGCGGTGGCGTCGGGTTTGCCGAGGGAGGCGAGGATGCGGCGGGCGGAGGCGGCGGCGGAGCGGCCCTCGGGGGTGTCGGCGAAGGTGTCGAGGCCGAGGGTGTCCTTGCTGGAGAGGAGGACGGAGAGGTCCTTGAAGTAGGGCTTGGCCCAGGCGATGGCGGCGAGGAGCTCGGGGGCGCGGATGCGGCCGTCCTTGTCGGTGTCGAGGAGGGCGAGGGTCTTTTCGTCCAGCTCGAGGCCTTTGACGGGGCAGGAGAGAGCGGCCCAGAGTTTTTGGTCGAGCGTGTGGAGGTGCTCGAGATCTGCGGCGGTTTTGAGGGCGACTTGGTCGAAGCCGCCGATGCGATAGAATTGCCAGGTGTGCATGAAGTGAACGGAAACCTTGGATGTAATGGAAAGCTGGATACGCCGGGGATCGTGCCGACCGGATCGGCCGAGGCAAGAGGGTGGCTAAATTTTTACGAACGCGGAACGGACGGGTGGAGCGGGGGCTCGGCGAGGAGGGCGCGCTGGAGGAGGAGGCGGGTGGGCGGGGAGAGGTCTCCGCGGCGGATGGCTTGGTCGAGGTAGTCGCGGACGAGGGGGTGTTGGCGGGCGTTGGCCCGGAGGGACCAGAGGGCGGTGCGCAGGAGGATCTCGCGGCGGACGGAGGCGGGGGTGGAGGGGTCGTCGAGATCGGCGGGGGAGGCCTCGTCGAGGGGGGCGGGCGGGTTTTGCCGCCAGCGTTCGGCGGCGCCGAGGTCGGCGGTGTGGGCGAGGGGCTCGAGGAGTCGGCGGACCGGGGCGTAGGCGGCGCTGGCGAAGAAGCGGCCCCAGAGGGCGTCGAGCTGGGAGGCGTTGACCAGCGGGGAATCGGGGTCGGCGGGCCAGTCGTGGGTGCGGAAGTCGGCGAGGCGTTCCCAGGTGGGCCCGTCGATGCCGGCGGGGGGAGTTTCGGAGCCGCGGAGGTGAAAGCCGAGGACGAGGGAGAGGGCGAGGGCCTCGTCGGGGTCGGCGGCGGCGAGGCGGCGGGCGAAGGCGGGCAGCAGCCAGGGGTTGTCGAGGAGGACTTGGTCGTAGAAGCCGAGGAGGGGGGGGAGGGCGCCGTTGCGACGGTCGGAGGGGAGTTTTTGTAAGAAGCGGGCGAGGGCGGGCAGGGAGAGTTCCGGTGTGGGGT
>JBILUB010000445.1:0-2601 GCA_044371245.1 Opitutaceae bacterium | reverse complement strand
AGGGCGCGCTCGCCGGCGCCAATCTCGTCGGCGGCGCCTTGATCACCCGGGGCGCCGACGGCCGGCTGCTCGGCTACGGTCGCGTCGGCTGGATCGCCGCAGGGGCGCTGTTGGTCACCCTTTTCCTCGCTCTCCGGCTACGCGCCGCCGCCCCTCACGCCGCACGAAACGCAGCGCCACTCCCTCCCGTCGTCTCCAGTTGAAAAGGCGCGCCCTGCTCCCCGGTCCCCCTCGGGCCCGAGGCGCGCGCACCCGCGCTTAAAAACCATCGATGCTGGAGGGCGCCAGGCGCTCCTGCTCGGCGGTTCTCTCGGCACGGCGCTGGGCCTCGGCGGCGTCCCACTGGGCTTTGCGGGCGAGCAAAAGCTCGTCGAGCCGTTTGTGGTATATAATCAACCAGTTCCCCTGCCGGCGCGCGCGCAAGGTCACCTCGGGGCCAGTGCCCAGCTCGTACTCATAGCCCAGCACGCTGTCCTCCGCCTCCGCCCGCTCGTTCTGCTCGCGCGGCACCCGCCGCCAAGTCTGGTTGCCCCGCATGAGAGCGAGGATCGCGTTGAGCTCGGCCTCGGTCAGACCCGGGCCCACCCGGCGATAAAGCTCCAGCACCGACCGGCCCTTGAGATAGTGCACATGCACCCGCCACCCGTCTTCGTTGTCCAGATGGCCGCGTACGGCCGACTTCCAGAAAATGTCCTCGTCCCAACCCTCGGCCTGGCTCGGCAGCAGGTGCTCGAAGGGCTTCAGCGGATCGTCCCGCTCCAAACGTTCCAACTCCCGCGGGGCCAGATTACGCGGCCAGGTGAAGACCCGCCCCAAACCAGGCTGGAGCATGCGGCCATTCATCTGCTCCGGCGTGTCGCCGATCCGCGCCCTCGCCGCATCCGGAACACAAAGGGCCACCAGCAAAAAGCAGGGCAAAACACGCCGAAATCGAAGCACCAGGTCGGGGTAAACCAGCATGACGAAGACGCTGCGAATCCCGGACTCGCCCCGCCAGCGTAAACTGGCCCGGCCCTCCGCCCGGCCACTACCTGATTGACCAACCCTCCGCACCGCCGTCGCGATTTCACCAAAATGTCCTTGCAGGCCCCCCGCCAAAACCCTGTGTTCTCGCCTTTATTTCCATGAAAGCGACCATCAAAACCCAAGGTCAGCAGTTCGCCGTCACCGAAGGCGACGTCCTTTTCGTTAACCGTTTCCCGAACACCGAGGCCGGTTCCATCGTCGAGATCACGGAGGTTCTCTCCGTCGGTGAAGGCGCCGCCTTCAAAGTCGGCACCCCCACCCTCGCCGGCGCGAAAGTCACCGCCAAGATCCTCGAAAACAAACGCGGTGAAAAAGTCATCGTTTTCAAAAAGCGTAAGCGCAAAGGCATGCAGCGTAAGCGCGGCCATCGCCAGGAGCTCTCCGTCATCAAGATCGAGACCATCTCCGCCTAACCCTCACTCAATCGAAACCCTCAACAGGAGAAACTAAGTCATGGCCCATAAAAAAGGTGCAGGCACGACCAGCAACGGCCGCGAGAGTCACAGCAAACGCCGCGGCGTAAAGAAATTCGGCGGTCAGCAGGTCATCGCCGGCAACATCCTCGTCCGTCAGTGCGGCTCCAAGCTCCACGCCGGCGAAAACGTCGGCACCGGCCGCGATTGGACCCTCTTCGCCCTGAAGGACGGCGTGGTCCAGTTCGACAAAGCCAAACGCCGCGTCGCCGTCGTCTAAGCCCCCGCGCAGCTCTCTTCATTCTCCCGCGCCGGCTCCCTCGAGGAGCCGGCGCTTTTTTGTGCTGCCAAGGAGGTCTCCTGTAACCTAACTCCCTCTCCGCCCGCGCCCCGGCCCCCTTGCCGGCGCGTTCCCGCCCACGCGCCGCCCGCTCCATGTCGCCCGAACGCCTCGCCGAACTCCGCCGCCAACGCGCCTTGATCGCCCAGCACCTCGCCTGGATCGATGCCGAGCTCGCGGCCAACGGTGGCCCCGCTTCAAGCCCAGCCCCGGAGACAGGCGCCTCCGCCACGCCTCCCACCCCAGCCGCACCGACGCGTGCAGTCGACTCCCCCGACCCCGACATCACCGGCACGCCGCCCTCCCCCGCCCCCCCGGCCGACCCCCACCTCGCCCTGGCCCACGCCCGCGCCGACGACATCATCGAGCGCTACCGCTCCACCGAAGCCCTTGACCCCGCCTCCACCCGACGCGGCTGCATCACCCTCTTCGTGGGCCTGCTCGCCCTCGGCTTTCTGGTCATCCTCGCAGTCTACTATTTCCGCTATATGCCAAAGTAAGGTTTGCCGCCGCCCCCGCGCCCTCCCGTCATCGGTCTCATGCGTTCAGCGCTCCTCGGACTCCTCACCACTCTCCTCGCCGTTCTTCCCCTCTCCGCCCAGGTCGAGCGACTCTCGCAATCCGATCTTACCCTTCAGGTCGTTTCATCCCGCACCAGCGCCCCCGTCCAAGCCGCGCCGCGTAACGCACAAGTGATCACGCGCACCACGGTCGACAGCGTGAGTTTCGGCAACCGACAGATCCTCGAAATCATGCTCGACCGGGGCCTCCTGCCCGGCCCCGCCACGATCCGCGGCTGGGGGCTCAGGGCCGTCTGGGCCG
>JBILUB010000068.1:0-9833 GCA_044371245.1 Opitutaceae bacterium | reverse complement strand
GCCGCTCCCGGAGAACGGGAATTGGATGTAGACGTCGCCGAGTAGGCGGGAGTTTTCATCCTCGCTGTTCTGGAGGTTGAGACGGCTCAGGCTGAACGAGTGGTTGTCGCCAAACTCCAGACCGCCGGCGAGGAGCCAGGAAAGGGAGGAGTTGACCGTCGATTCGGTGAGCGTCTGTCGGCGATAACCCACCGCCCGGGCGGGATCGACAAAGACTTCGGGGCTGAGCGTGTCGCTGCCGCTAGTCGCGGTCGTGCTGCGGAAGTACTCGCCGTCCTCGATCATGCGAAACTCCCGGCCATAATTGAGCCCGGCCACGAAACCGGCCTCGACGCCCTGTCCGATGATGTAGCGATCTCCGAAACTCAGTTTTGCGCCGTAGTCCGGCCCGGGTGCCCGGCCGGATGCGTGGTAGTTCCGATCCAGTCCGTCGTTGATCGCCTCGGTTTCGGCGACCGCCTGCGCCCGCGCGGCCCGGGAAATGAAGACGCTGTTGGCCGGGGGATTCGTCGGCAAGGGCCAGACCGGTCGTCCGAGGTTGGCGGGGAAGCTCCGTCCCACCGCGGGCAGCGCTCGTTCGTCCGCGCCGCTCGCCCACCGGTCGCCGCCCGAACCTCGATCGTTGGTGAGGAAGTTTTCGTTGCCGGTGGCCACCGAGTGGTAACCGAGACTGACGGAAAGATTCACGAAAGCGTCGTCCGGCACGGATTTCAGTTTCAGGTCGACGCCGCCGGTCGCGGTGCCCGGCAGGTCGGGAGTGAAGGTCTTCGAGACCACGATGTTTTCGAAGAGCGAGGAGGGAAAGATGTCCATTTGCACGGCCAGGCGGTCCGGGTCCGGGCTGGCCAGCGGCAGCCCGTTCATGCTCGTGCTCGTGTAGCGGTCCCCCAGGCCGCGGATGACCGCATACTTGCCCTCGGCCACCGTGACACCGGGGATCGTCTTGAGCGCGTCGCTCATGTCGCCGATGGCGAACTTTGAGAAATCCTCCACGCTCACGATGTTGATGGTGGCGGCGGTCTCTTGCTGGATCGCCCGGTTTTCGACCTGCAACTTTATCTCGCCCTCACCCTGCACCTCGAGCGCGTCGAGCATGACGATCTCCTCGTCGCTCGCAGTCGGAGCGAGACGTGCCTCCGGAGCTGCGATTTCTCCCTCCGCCGGCACCGCGAGCGGCTCGAGCGTGCGCTCCACGTACCCCGGCCGGCGAAAAGTGAACAAACGCTCGCCGCCCTCCACCTCGGCGCGGAATCGCCCGTCGGCATCGGTGGACAAGCCGCTCGATTGCCCGTCGATCCACACTTCCGCGCCCGCCAGCGGCAGACCATTGGTCGAATCCAATACCCGCCCGTTCACGATGGTCGCTCCGGCGCTGGGCGCGAAGGCGACGAGCACGGCAACCGAGGCGGCGACACAGAAGGAGCGGGACGAAAGACGGAGCATGGGCGTAAAGCGCCGAAGGCACTGGGCCGGCCCCGCATCCCGCAAAGGGAAAGTCCCCCACCCGGCGAAGTATCACCGGCGCGTCACACTCGTAACCTTCGCGTCACCGTCCGCCCCGCCCGGGCCTCTCGCGACATTCAGGTAATCACCCGGCTGACAAGGATTCCTCGCCTCTCGCAGAGTTCGCACGGTGAAGGGCCGGCCATTCTGAGGCGTGTCGGGGAAACACTCTCCCTGCACGCAAACCACGGGAAACGCGCTGGGCCCACGTTGCCCTAGACGGCATGGACCGCGGGTTTAACTCCGCCTCGGTCGCCTTGGCCGAGCGCGTTGCTCGCCCGGCACACGACGGGTTTTTCTCCCGGACACGGCCTAGGCGCTACCTTCAAAATGAACCGATGCTTCGTGATGCGGAAGTCATGCTCGGCCAAGGCGACCGAGGTGGAGGCGGGCCGGAGGCCCGTGCCACCGAGGTCAACGCCGGCCCAGCTTGGCTTCCGCCTCACCCGAAGGGCTTAAGCAAAGCACCGGATCATATTGAAGACAGCGCCTAAGCCTCCAACGCCGCAGAGATGAACGCCACGCCCGGGCCTCTTCGGGACCAAAAATGGTCGGGGTGGAGAGATTCGAACTCTCGGCCTCTACGTCCCGAACGTAGCGCTCTACCAGGCTAAGCTACACCCCGATAACTAAAAATTCTTTGGTCTCTATCCTCCAGAAGAGTCGGCGACTGATCTATCGCCCAACCAAATCCCGGGCGAACACCAAGGACTGAGTTGCTCCGTCGGCAGGGGGACTCATGTCCGCCATGCGGCCGAAAAGACATCTGGGGCTAGAGTGCAAAAGAACCTCGCCTTCACCGTGGAAACGCGAGGGGCCATGGATGGGTCGCCGAGTTCCTGCGAGCAAGGAGAAAGTTCTCCGCCCCGGGTGACGGCCGCATCGAGCCTCCGGCCCAGGGCTCACGAAGAGGCGGCGTCCCCGCGTTCCGAGCCGAAGTCGTTCGCCGACCTCACCTGGTCACCGGGCCTCGGCGGCCAGCACGACATCCACCCCGCGTGCAGTCGCCTCCGCGAGGACCGGTCCGCCCGGACTCCGCGGATCGGGGTAGAGCGTCACATAAACTACGCCGACGAGATTGGCATCGGTCACCGGCGTGGAGTCCGCGCCGAGGTTGTTCGCCCCCCGGGCAGACCAACCCGCCTCCGTTTGGGTCTCGATGCGGTGCGCCACCCTTTCCCCGAAACGATTTTGGTAAACCACAACCATTCCCGGACGAAGCGCGGCGGCCCTGGTGGCTCTCACGATCAAAATCGCACCGTCGCCGAAATACGGCTGCATCGAGCCTCCCTCCACCCGCACGACCCGATCACCGCTCCGGGCGGCCAAGCGCTGGGCATCCCCGAGCACCGCGTCCATCGACAGGGGCGTCGCCCCGCGGTTTCGCTCCCCTCCCGCCCTGCCCGTCGACGCCGCCAAAAGCAGAAGCGCCGAAGCTACCACCGCGAAGTTCCCCCTTAGAAATGACCGGGCCAGCACCATGACCCCAGCGTACTCCGCGAGCGCGTGGAGCGGCAGATGGTGGCCGCCTCATCTTGTCCGCGCTCTTCGCCCAGCGTGCGGTTTGGAAACTCCCGGCCTCACCCGGGGCCCACTCTATTGCATAAGGATAACTCCCCTCCTCCGCCTGGGGTGCCGCCGCACCAAGGCCCGGAGCCCGATGCAGCTCCCTATCCGGCGGCGGGCGCGCGTCCCCCCCCGGATAAGTTTCGGCCGACTACATTCCATCGGGAGCGTGTCGCCCGGCGAGGGCTTCGGCCAAGGCCTCGCCGCTCGCCATCGCACCTTCGATCGACGCCGAGGCTCGGTGATCCCCGCAGACCCAGAGGCCCGGACGCAGCCGCGTCGGCGTTCTTCCCGCGCCCGGCTCGCGGAGTGCGGGCAAGGCCCGCCGCACTCGCTGCACCGTCAGGCTTCGCCAGTCGCGCGTGACCGCGCCGAAGTGCTCGGCCAGTTCGACCCGCAGCGCCGCCTCCAAGCGGGCTTCCGCTTCCGCGCTCGCACCGATCACGGTCGCCGACACGAGGGCACGGCCGGCGGGCGCATAGTTTTTTGCGACATCGCTCGGCACCACCACGTTGTTGACCAGACCACGCCCCGAACCGTTCAGCCACAGGATGGGGTCCCCGCGCAAGGGACTCTCCGGAGCATCCCACTGCACGCAGGTCACGCTGCGCCAGGGCGGGGGCGCTCCGAGCTCGGGCACCAAACTCGTCGCGACATCGGCCTCCGTGGCCACCACCACCTCACGACCGCTCACGATTTCTCCGCCGGCGAGGGTCGCCGCACCTCGCTCCACCGAGATCACGCGCGCCCCCGTGCGAACCGTGCCTTCGCGGAGGCCGGCGGCCAGTTGCTCGGGGATGCGCTGCATCCCGCCGGCGGGCAGCGCCGCCCGACCCCGCGCGAACATGCGGTAAACAAAATACAACATCGCGGCCGGCGTCTCCAACTCGCGCTCGAGAAAAATCCCGCCCAGCCAGGGCCGGAGGAAACGCTCCGTCAGTTCGGCGGAAAAACCGCGTGCCGCCAAAAACTCGCCCGCGCTCCGTCCACGCTCCCGGGCCCACGCCGCCTCGTCGCCTCCCCGCCCCGCCTCCAGCCCCAAGGCTCCGATCCGCAGCTTGTCCGCCAGACTCCCCACCGGAGCCCGGAGCGTCGCCGCGAGCCGCCCCGGCTCCCGCCACGGATCGCCGACCAAGCCCGGGCCGTCCGGCGTGGCCACCCGGGCCCCGGCCGCGAACTCGCCCAAAGCCAGCTTGTCCAGCTCCAGCCAGCGGCGTGCGGTCGGATACGCGGTCAACAAAACCTGAAAACCCCGGTCGAGCCGGAACCCCTCACGCTCCTCGGTCCTCACTCGCCCACCGACCGCCTCCGCCGCCTCCAAGACCACGCAGTCGGCGCCCTTCGCCTGCAGCGCCCGCGCACAAGTCAAACCAGCGAGCCCCGCCCCCACGATCACGACATCATGAAGTGCCATCGTTCAACTCGTCGCCTCCCCGCTCGCGCGTAGTTCCGCACGCACTTTTTCCGCGAGGACCAGCGCCGAGAGGGCCGCATCCTCGACCCGCGCCCCGCCGAAACCATCACCCGCAAAGCCCAGAGCTTCCTCCGACCACCAGACGCACGGTTCACCGAAGCTCTCCCGCACCCGGCTGTAGCGCCAGCGGTGCAAAGTCGCCCCGGCGACCGGCGCGCCGATCAACTCCTCCGCCTCCGCCCGCGCGAGCTCGAGCACCTCCGCCTCGGTGCGGGCGTAGTGCGCCGCGGAAAACTCCGCGGAAAAATGCAGCGTCACGGCGGGCACGTTGGGCGAGACCCCTTTCTCCTGATTATCGGCGGCCCAGCGGATGGCGCCCGAATCCCGGCGCAGCCCCCCCGCCGGCAGCCGCGAACGCCCCGCCAGAGTGACCATGAGCGCCAGACACGGTTCATACCGCACCGCCTTTAATCGAGACGACAGCTCGTCCGGCAGGGCGAAGCCACCGGCCCGCAGCAGCTCGAGGCTCTGCGGCACCGGCGCGGTCAGGATCAGCCGCTCGGCCCGCAGGCAACCATGGTCCGCCACGTCCACGCACCAGTGGTCCCCGCAGCAGCCGAGCGCGGTCACCTGATGTTCCCGCTTCACGTCCAGCCCCTCCGCCAGCGCCTTGGGCCAGGCCGTCATGCTCGGTCGGCCCACGTAGCGGATGCCGCCGTCGACCCCCGCCCCTCCCGGCCAGGGCGCCACCGAACCCGCCGCCTCCCAGCGCCGCACCCAGACCGCGAAACGCTCGTCCCGCACGGTGAAAAACTGCGCCCCCTGGTCGAAAACCGCATCCCCCACCCGCTTGGTGGCCAGGCGCCCACCCAGCCCACGGCTTTTCTCCAACACGGTCACGCGTGCGCCCGCGTCGTGCAGCACCCGCGCGATCAACAATCCGGTGATGCCGGCGCCCACGATAACGGTCTGGAGATGCATCTGTTCGGAAAGAAACGCGTCACAAAACCCGCCCGAGCAACCGGCGCAACGCCTCTTCCAATCTTTCGTGCCGGAAACGATAGCCGCTCGCCTCCAGGACCCCCGGCCGCACCCGCTGGCTGGCCAGCAAAGCCTCGTTCGCGAGGCCCCGACCCAGCGCCGCGCGCAAGGCCCAGGCCGGCGCCGGCACCAGCGCCGGCCGGCCCAGCACCCGGCCCAGCACCCGCGCGAACTCCTCGTTGCGCACCACCCCCGGCGCCACCGCATTGAGCGGACCGCTCAGGCCCGGACTCGCGAGCGCGTGGCCGATCACCCCGATCAGATCCTCGATCGAGATCCACGACCACCACTGCCGGCCCGAACCCACCGGCCCGCCCAACCCCATTCGGAAAGCGGGCAACACCTTCGCCAGCGCACCCCCGGCCGGCGAAAGCACCACGCCCGTGCGCAGCCACACTTGGCGCACCCCCGCCCCTCGCAATGGTTCCCAAGCCTCCTCCCAGTCCCCCGCCAGCTCGGCCAGAAATCCCCGCCCGCCCGCACTCGCCTCATCCACCCAGGCCTCGCCCGTTTCACCGTAAAATCCGATCGCGGACCCGCCCACCACCACCCGCGGCGGCCGAGACAGCCCCGCCAAGGCCTCCGCCAGCCGGCGCGTGGCCGGCACCCGACTAGCCCGGAGGATCTCCCGCCGCCGCTCCGTCCAGCGGCCCTCGGCGATGCCCGCGCCCGCCAGATGCACCACGGCATCGACGCCCTCCGCCCCCCTCAGGTCCACCTTGCCCGACTCGGGATCCCACTCGATCTCGTCGGCCGCACGCGCGCGCCGCCGCACCAGACGCACGACTTCGTGGCCCTGGGTGCGCAGGAAAGGCAGCAACGCCCGCCCCACCAAACCCGAAGCTCCACTCACCAGCACTCGCAGCGTCCCCCCGCCCTCATGATCGGCCCCATGCTGCAGATCCCCCCGCGTCACCTCCTGCCGCCACGCGAAAAGCGCTTCCAAACGCCGGCGGACCATCCTCCCCGCCAGGCAGCGCCCCGCGGCCCCTCCCGGCAGCACATACTCCACCTGGTCCCGCAACACGCAGGTCCCATCAGCCTGATCGATAAACTCGTGCCGATGCTCCCACCGGGCAAAAGGTCCCCGCAGCGCGACGTCGGAAAAGAGCCGGCCCGGCACATACTCGCGGTGCTCCGCCACCCAGTCCATCGACCAAGGTCCCAGACGCGTGCGCAGCCGCACCCGGGAGCCGGGCCGCAAAGCCTCTCCCACCCGCTCCACCACTTCCACATCCTCCCACGGCGGCGTCAGCCGCTCCAACGCGCCCGGACTCTCGTGCCACGCAAACGCCCGCGCCGCGCTGACCGGCAGGACGACCCTGCGCTCAAACGCCTCCGCCTTCATCGCGCGCCTTCCTCCGGACCGGCGGCCTTGCCCCGACGCCGGCGACAACGCTCCGAACAGTGACGCACCTCGTCCCACACCTTCGCCCAGCGCCGCCGCCAGACGAAAGGGCGCCCGCAAACCGCGCACGGCTTGCTCGGCAGATCGGACTTTTGACGCATCTTCGGCATGGCCCGGAAGAAGCTCCAAACCCGTCCGGGTGCAAACCACCCACGCACACCCCCCGACGCCGGCCCGCACCCTCCGCCCCGGCGGACCTCAAACCTTCGCGCTATTGTCGCACTTGTAGTGCACCCGCTTGCGCAGCTCCGCCAGCGCCCGTTGGGCCGAGCGCTGCGCGCCCTCCACATCGGGCGCCCCCGGCCCGAGACGCAGCGAGCCCGTGTCCGAACGCTCGGGCAGATGCTCCTCCTGCGCCAGGCCGCCGAGCAGCAACAAGCACTCCGCACGCGAGTCCAACCGCACGCCCGGGAAACCCGCGTAACGCGCCATCCAGAGAAAAACCCGAGCCGGGGGAATATTTGCATCGCCTGCCATGTCCCACACGTTGCGGGGCCGCCGCCTCGCCCGTCAACCGCCGCCATGAACCACTCGCTCTCTTACTCCCTCCGGCTCCTCCCTCTCCTCTGCGCGATCGTCCTGATCGCCGGCTGCGACTCCTCTCTCGCCGAAGGGAAATCCCCCGCCCCCGCGCCCGAGGAAACCGGGCGCACCACCCTCCTCGCGAACCCCGGAGCTTCCCCCTCTTCCGCCGATCCACGGACAAAAATCACCCTCAACGACGAAGAATGGCGCGCCCGCCTGACGCCCGAGCAGTTCCACGTCCTCCGCCGTGCGGGCACAGAGCGGCCTTACTCCAGCCCGCTCGCCAAGGTCTCCACCCGGGCCGGCACCTATCACTGCGCCGGCTGCGGGCTCGCCCTCTTCGATTCGGCCGCGAAATTCGATTCCGGCACCGGCTGGCCGAGTTTTTCCCAGCCGCTCGCACCGGGCAACATCACCGAAAAATCCGACCGGTCCCACGGTATGATCCGTGTCGAGACACTCTGCGCCCGCTGCGACGGCCACCTCGGCCACGTGTTTCCCGACGGACCTCCGCCCACCGGTCTGCGCTACTGCATCAACGGAATCGCCCTGAGTTTCGCCCCGGCCGAAGCCCAGCCTTGAGCCCGCGAAGCCCGGTGGGCAGGGTGGCACGTTTCGTCTTCGCCACCTCCTTCGCCGTCCCGCCCTTCGCGCATGTCCTCCGTCATCAAAGCCGCCTCCGATCCCGTAAAACAGTTCTCCGTCTTCACCGAGAACCGCGTCGGCCGGCTCTCCGACCTCACCACCGTGCTCAAGGCCAACGATGTCCACATCGTCGCCCTCACCGTGCTCGATTTCACCGACACCACCATCCTGCGCCTCGTGGTCGACGACAACGACAAGGCCCGCGAGCTCATGGTGAACAACGATTTTCCCTACACCGAGTGCGACGTCGTCGCGGTCGAGATCACCGACGAGGCCGACCTGCGCGAAGTGCTCGCCGCCCTTCTCGAGGCCGAGATCAACATCCACTACGTCTACAGCTTCATCAAACGCCCCGAAGGCCGCTCCGCCCTCGTGCTCAACATCGAGGACCCCGACGTCGCCGCCCAATCGCTGCACAACCACGGCTTCCGGGTCCTCACCCAGTCCGACATCGCCCGCTGATCGGGCGACAAACCCTCCCGCCGCCTCCAAGCGGCCCGGCTAGCCGCCGGCCCTCCGCCCCACCTCGCTGACCGCGGCCAAAAGGTCGGCCATCCCCACCGGCTTGCGCAGCACCCGGTCGGCCCCGATCCGCCGGAGATCCTCGCCCAGCCCCGGATCCACCAGCCCGCTCACCACCAACACCCCGCGGACCAGACCCCGGCCCCGCACCCGCTCGATCATCGCCCGACCCGAGAGCCGCGGCATGTTCAAGTCGGCGATCAAGACATCGTAAGGCCCCCCCGCCGCCGCCTCCAGCAGGCGCAGCCCATCCTCGCCGTCCACCGCCGTGTCCACCTGGTGCCCGCACTGCACCAACACCTCGCGCAGCGTCTCCCGCACCAGCTCGTTGTCCTCCACCAGCGCGATCTTCAAGCGCTCCGTCGGCTGCGGAGCGACCAGCGGCGCGAGCGGCGCCGGCTCCGTCACCGGCACATCCTCCGGCCGCCCCACCGGCAGATGGAGGGTAAATGTCGTGCCGGCGTTCTCCGCGCTCCTCAGCTCGATCACGCCCCCCAGGCTCTCCACCACGCTCCACACCACCGCCAGGCCCAGCCCCGTGCCCTTGCCCGCCGCCTTGGTGGTGAAAAAGGGCTCGAAGGCGCGGCGCTTCACCTCCTCCGACATGCCGCCCCCGTTGTCCTCCACGACCAAGACCAGGCAGCCCGGCGCCCGGCGCAGCGTGTCCGGCGCGCTCGCCGGCGGCTGCGCCGCATGGGAGCTCGCGATCCGCAGCCGCGGCCGCCACCCCGCGGGGGCCCCGGCCTCCAGCCGCTCGAGCAACGCATCGCGGGCATTCAGCGTCAGGTTCATCACCAGCTGGGTCACCGCCCCTTTCGTCAACAGCCCCGCCGGCAGCCTCTCGCCCAGCTCCAGCTGCAGCTCGATGCGCCGATCGAGCGTGTGCCGGAGCAGATCCGCCGCCTCCCGCACCAGGGGATTCAGCTCGAGCAGACCGGGCGTGTCGGTCGACTTCCGGCCCACCGCCAGGATCCGCTGGTTGAGCTGCGCCGCCTGCTGGATCGAGTCCTCCACCGGTCGCAGCATCGCCAGCAGACGCCCGTCACCCGCGTAGCGCGAGGCGATCTGCCCCATCTGCATGAGCATCGGCGTGAGCAGATTGTTGAACTCATGCGCGACCCCGCCCGCCAGTTGCCCCATCGACTCCATCCGCTGCGTGCGCCGCAGTCGCTGCTCGAGCGCCACCCGCTCCGTCACATCCTGCACATG
>JBILUB010000357.1:0-3277 GCA_044371245.1 Opitutaceae bacterium | reverse complement strand
AGGCGAGGAGGAGGGGCCGGGTGAGGCGGGCGATCCGGGCGGGGGTGGGGCGGGGCACGGGAGGGAGCGTAGCCGACGGTCGGGGCAGGGGAAGCGCGGGGGAGGGTTTTTTCGCAGTGTGGGCGCGGGGGCTTGCGCATCGGGTCGGCTGGCGTGCAATCCGCTATCAATCGCCGTCCACCGACCGCCGTCCTGATGACTTCTTCTCCCGCTCCTCTTCCCGATGACCTTCCGGCCGGGCCGGTGCGTCGGCGGTGGACGGGGCAAAAACTGGTGGAGCGGGCGCTGGCGGGCTGGGCGGCGCTGGTGCTGGCCTTTCTCTATCTGCCGATCGTGGTGCTGATCGCCTACTCCTTCAACGAGTCGCGTTTGAACGTGGTTTGGGAGGGCTTTACCTGGCGCTGGTACGGGGAGTTGTTTGGCCACAGTCCCCTGATCCGTGCGTTTAAGAACAGTCTGCTGGTGGCCACGGTGGCGACGGTGCTCGCGGTGGTGCTCGGGACCGGTGGGGCGTGGTTGCTGCATCGGTACCGGTATCGCTTCGCGGGGGTGATCCAGGCTTTGATCTGCGTGCCGATGGTGATGCCGGAGGTGGTGATGGGGGTGAGTTTGCTGGTGTTTTTCGCGGTGGCGCAGATCGAGCTGGGGCACGCGACGGTGATCCTGGCGCACACGACTTTTTGTTTCCCCTTCGTCTTGGTGGCGGTGCAGGCGCGTCTGCAGGGGCTGGATCCGGCTTTGGAGGAGGCGGCGCTGGATCTGGGGGCCACGCCCTGGCGGGCCTTTTGGCTGGTGATCGTGCCGTGCCTGCGGCCGGCGGTGTTGTCGGGGGCTTTGATGGCGTTCACGCTTTCGATGGACGAGTTGATCATCAGCATCTTCACCGCCGGCCCGGACGCGCGCACCTTGCCGATGCAGGTCTTTGGCATGGCCAAGGTCGGGCTGAACCCGATGTTGAACGCGCTCTCGGCGATCTTCGTGGTGACGACGATCGCGTTTGTCTTTTTCTCCGAACACCTGCGCCGGATGGCGGCGCGGTGAGTCGAGCAGATCTTTTTCCCAACATGCATACGCTACGCAAAATCCTCGTCCTCGGTCTGGCCGGCCTCTGCGCCACGGCTGGTCTTTTCGCCGCGCCCAAGAAAAAGGGCGGCGAGCTGAATCTTTTCGCCTGGTCGGAGTACATCCCGCAGGCGGTCTTGGACGGGTTTACGGAGGAGACGGGGATCAAGGTGAACTACGAGACCTTTTCCTCGGGTGAGGAGATGCTGGCGCGGATCATGGCCGGGCGGGCGCGCTACGATCTGATCCAGCCTTCGGACTACATCGCGGAGGCGATGATCAAGAACGGGCAGTTGCTGCCCCTGGACCGCTCGAAGCTGAGCAATCTGGGCAATCTGCTGCCGGAGTATCTCGGGATGCCGCACGATCCGGAGCAGATCTACACCGTGCCTTACATGGTCGGGACGGTGGGCATCGTGGTGAACACCGAGAGGGTCAAGGAGCCGGTGGAGGGCTACGCGGACTTCTTTTCGGAGAAGCACGCCGGCCGCCTGGTGGTGGTGGATGACGGGCGGGAGCTGGCGACCGCGGCGCTCTATGTGCTGGGGCGGGACATGAACGATTTTTCGGACGAGACTCTGGAGGCGGTGAAGCCTTTGCTGAAGCAGTGGTTTCCCCGGGTGAAACTCTTCGACTCGGACAGTCCGAAGACGGCGCTGCTAAATGGCGACGTGGATCTGGGGCTGGTCTGGTGCGGCGAGGCGGCCCTGCTGTGGAACGAGGACAAGAAGTTCCAGTACGTGCTGCCGAAGGAGGGCGCGCACCTTTTCGTGGACCTGCTCGCGATCCCGAAGCGGGCGAGGAACATCGAGGCGGCCCACCTTTTTATCGACTACCTGCTGCGGCCCGAGGTGAGCAAATTGATCTCGGACGACTTTCCCTACACCAATCCGAACGGCGCGGCCCGGAAGCTCCTGAGCGAGGACCAGCTGGCCAATCCGGCGAGCTATCCGCCGGTGAAGCGTCTGGATACCTTCCGCTATCTCGGTGAGGATGCGGCGGCGAAGATCGACGAGATGGTGACGGATCTGAAGAACGCCCGCTGAGCGGGTCCGAGGGAGAAAACCGAAGCCGATGCAAGGACTGCCCGGAGCTCTGGCGCCAAACCCCCGGGCGCAGGTCCCCCGGCTGTGGGGCTGGCTCTTGCTGGCCCCGATGCTGGCCTGGCTGGCGCTATTTGTCGTGGCGCCGGCCGGGGTGCTGATAGTCTACAGTTTCGCGTCGCGCGGGGCGCTGGGCGCGGTGGAGCTGGGCTTTTCCTGGGACAACTACGTGCGGGCCTTTGATCCGATCTATCTGCGCATTCTGGCCCGATCGGTCGGCTACGCGGCTCTGACCACCCTGCTCTGCGTGGTGATCGGGTATCCGGTGGGCTGGTACATCGCCCGGCGGGGGCCGCGGGTGAGGGAGCGGCTGCTGCTGCTGGTGATGGTGCCGTTCTGGACGAGTTTCCTGATCCGCACCTACGCCTGGATGGCGATCCTGAAGGGCGAGGGGCTGTTGAACGCGGCGTTAAAGAGCTCGGGCGCGGTGCCCTTCATTTTCGCGGAGCCGCCGGAGCTGCTCTACACGCCGGCGGCGGTGGTGATCGGGCTGGTCTACGCCTACCTGCCGTTCGTGATCCTGCCGGTCTACGCGAGCGCGGAGAAGCTGGATGCCGCGCTGGTGGAGGCGGCGCACGATCTCGGGGCGGGGCCCCTGCGGGTCTTTCGCGAGGTGATCGGGCCGCTGACCTGGCCGGGGATCGCGGCGGGCATGCTGCTGGTCTTCGTGCCCTCGATCGGGATGTTCGCGATCACCGATCTGATGGGCGGCGCGAAGGTGTCGATGATCGGAAACGTGATCCACAACCAGTTTACCAAGGCTTTGAACCCGGCCTTCGGGGCGGCGCTCGGCGTGGTCTTCACCCTGATCTTTGTGGTGAGCTACGCGCTGCTGCAGAGGCTGGGCGCGGGGAGGAAACATTTATGATGATCGAGATCGAGAAGGTGACCAAGCGCTTCGGCGCCTTTACCGCGGTGGATGCGGTGAGTCTGGAGGTACGTGCGGGCGAGTTTTTGACCCTGCTCGGCCCCTCGGGCTGCGGAAAGACGACTCTGCTGCGGATGCTCTCGGGCTTCGAGACGCCGGACACGGGCCGGATCCGGATCGCGGGGGAGGATGTGACCCAGCTGGCTCCCTATCGGCGGAATGTGAACCAGGTGTTTCAGAGCTA
>JBILUB010000139.1:0-6546 GCA_044371245.1 Opitutaceae bacterium | reverse complement strand
CGGTGCGGGAGAACATCGCGTTCGGGCTGAAGATGCAGAAGGTGCCGCGCGAGGAGATGCGGCGCCGGGTGGAAGAAGTGGTGGCGTTGGTGGCGCTGGGTGGCTTCGAGGAGCGACTGCCGCACGAGCTCTCGGGTGGTCAGCGGCAAAGGGTGGCGCTGGCCCGCGCGGTGGTGCCGGGGCCGGCGGTCTTGTTGCTGGATGAGCCGCTCTCGGCGCTCGACGCGAAGCTGCGCCGGCAGATGCAGGTGGAGTTGAAGCGGCTGCAGAAACGACTGGGCATGACTTTCGTGTTTGTGACGCACGACCAGGAAGAGGCGCTGACGATGAGCGATCGGATCGCGGTGATGCAGGGCGGGCGGATCGCGCAGCTGGGGAGTCCGGTGGAGATCTATCATCAGCCGCGGTCCTCGTTTGTCGCGGACTTCGTGGGCGAGGCGAATCTGCTGCGGGCGGAGCGGGTGGGAGCCGGCTCGGACGGGATGCTGCGCGCGCGCCTGGAGGGTGGACTGGAGCTGGGGGTGCCGGGCGGGGACTGGCCCTCGGGGGCCGCGGTGGCGCGGGTCTCGGTGCGGCCGGAAAAGGTGTGCGTTTCGAAGCGTCCGATCGAGGGCGCGGAGAACGTGTTTCAGGCGACGATCGTCGAGGAGATTTTCCAGGGCGCCTCGGATCATCTGGTGCTGCGCACGGACGCGGGCACGGTGCTCTCCGCGGTGGTGCCGAACGAGAGCGCGATCATGGAGGCGCTGCACGAGGGAGACCGGGTCTGGTGCGGCCTGCACCTCGATGATCTGGTGGTGGTCGAGGCCTAGAGATTTTTGATCAGGACCTTGGGATTACGACCGCTCTCGGCGTAGGTCTTCAGGCGGGCTTCGGGCAGCATGGCGGTGCCGGTCTCCTCGAAGCCCATCACGGAGGTGAAAAAACTGTAGCTCTGGGTGGAGAGGGCGAGGACCTGGGTGGCGCCTTTTTCTTTCGCGCGGAGGCAGGCGTAATCGATGAGCTTCCGGCCGATGCCGCGGTTTTGGTAGAAGGGCAGGACGTAGAGCGAGCCGACCTCGGCGAGCTGGGGCTTGTCGGGGTAAAAGGCGAGGGTGATGGAGGCGATGATGTTCTCGTCGATTTCAAAGACGTAGAACTGGTCGATGTGTTTCTCGATCGTGGCCTGGGTGCGGTGGAGCAGCTCCTCGCGTTTCACCGCGGCGCGAGTGAGATTGTAGATGAGGCGGACGTCGGCGCGCCGAGCCTGGCGGATCTGAGCGTAGTCGTTGGCGTAGATGAGGGTGCCGACGCCCTCGTTGGAGAAAATCTCATTGAGCAAACCGTCGAAGACGCGGCCGTCGACGAGGTGCACGCGGGCGACGCCGGTCTCGAGGGCGCGGATGGCGTTTTGGGCTTTGCTCAGGGCGGCGGGCGCGACGGCGCCGGGGCTGTCCTTGAGGATGGAGCGGAGGCGCTCGACGGGCAGGTCGCGTTTGATCTCGCCGTTGATTTCCAAGCCGGCGAGGGCCCCGAGGTAGAGGATCTTGGAGGCGCCGAGGGCCTCGCCGACCTCGGCGGCGAGCAGGTCGGAGTTGATGCGGTAGGAGTGGCCTTCCGGGCCGTAGCCGATGGGCTGGATGATGGGGACGATGTCGCGGTCGATCAGGTGGGTGAGGAAGTCCTTGTCGATGCGGTCGACGCGGCCGGTGAAGTGGTGCTCCACGCCCTTGAGGATGCCGACGGGGAGGGCGCGGACGGCGTTGGTGATGGCGCACTTCATCCCGTTTTGGGTCAGGCCCTCGAGGATGAGGTGCGAGACGCGGGCGGAGGCACGCAGGGCGAGGTCGAGGGTGGCGGCGTCGGTGACGCCGGCGCCGTCGACGTTGGAGATGGGGATCTCGCGTTGCCGGGAGAGCTCGGCGAGTTGGTGGCCGATGCCGTGGACGAGCACGACTTTGATGTCGAGGGAGCGGAGGACGGCGATGTCGACGAGGAGGTTGCCGAAGTTTTCGTCGGCCACGATCAGGCCGTCGAGGGCGAGCACGAAGATCTGGCCCTGGAAGCGGGGCACGTAGCGGAGGATGCCGCGCAGGTCGGTCGGTTTGATGATGGGCGTGGAGGTGGCCAGGGCGGCGGACGGGCTCGCGCCCGCGGGGTGCGGGGGCGGGGGCACGGGGACGGGCTGGGCGGAGCCGGGTGCGGGGACGCTCATCGGGTAAGGGATGGGCTGCTTGTCGGGCATGCGGGGTGCAGCGTCAACGCGTGAGCGCTTGCAAAACGATGCCGGAGCGCCTCGCGCCGCGCGGGCACCTTGCCAATTCAAGTCCGTTCGGGCCGACTCGATGCGGGCGGCGCTTCGGCTGTGGGTATCGCCGTGCGCTAACGAACGAGCACGGTCCAGCGGAGAGAGCCCTCGGCCCCGGCGAGCGTAAAGGTGTGCGTCCCGGGCGCGAGCAGGCCGGCGGGCAGGGTGAGGAGCACGGTGTCGTCGCGCCGGCGGGGACGCAGCTCGCCGGGCACCGGCTCGAACTCCGGCACCAGCACGACCTGGTCCTCGCGCAGGAACACCGAGGCGCCGGAGAGTTGTTCGCGGTCGCGGTCGAGCCGGGCGGTGAATTGCAGGCGCAGCGGCTCCGCGTGGGCCAGTTCGGCCGCGACCAGCAGGTCGGAGTAGCCGGCCGGCAGCCGCGGGGGCTCGACGAGGGTGGAGTCGAGGGGCGGGGGCAGTCCCGCGGGCGCGGCCTCGATCACGGCGCCGAGCTGCGCGGGAGGGAGGAGCCGCGCAGCCTCGAGGGGCGGCTGGGGGCGCTCCGCTTGTACGGAGACGCGGGTGTAACCGGCGGCGAGCAGGCGTTGGACGTTGGCCTGGTCCCGCATGTCGGCGTAGGGCTCGAAGGCCTTTTCCGGTTTGCGGAACTTCAGGTTCACGTAGGTGTAGGGCACGATGAAGAGCAGGATCGAGGCGAAGATCCAGCGCATGGGCCAGGGCTTGCGGGCGGGGGGCATCGGATAAAGGGGGCCAATGTCCAGGGAGGCCGGGGTGAAGACCAGCCGGAAGCGGCGCCGGGAGCGCGCCCGGGTGCCGGAGCGCGCCGGTGCGAGGGTCGCGTCGGGGGATTACGATTGCGGGGCGGGAATGCGGCGGTTTGTTGGCGAGGTTCAACGCATGAAACGCTGGTCCCAGTTCTTCGTCCCCACGCTCAAGGAAAGTCCCGCCGACGCCGAGATCGCCTCCCACAAATTGTTGGTCCGCGCGGGCCTCGTCCGCAAGCTGAGCGGGGGGCTCTACACCTTCATGCCGCTCGGTCTGCGGGTCATGCAAAAGATTTCCCAGATCTGCCGGGAGGAGCTGGAGCGGGCCCAGCCGGAGCAGGGCCGGGCCGGGGCGATCGAACTGTGGATGCCGCACGTGCATCCGGCCGAGCTGTGGGAGCAGGGGCCGCGCTGGGCGGCGGCCCGCGAGATCATGTTTCGCGCCGACTCGGCCGGGGCGGGCAAGGGCCGGGCGAAGGAGCCCGAGTTCGTGCTCGGTCCGACCCATGAGGAGATCATCACGCCCTTGGTGAAGCAGGAGATCACCAGTTATCGGGATCTGCCGAAAAACTTCTATCAGATCGCGACCAAGTTTCGTAACGAGATCCGGCCGCGCTACGGGCTGATGCGGGCGCGCGAGTTTGTGATGATGGACGCCTACTCCTTCGACGCGGACGACGCGGGCGCGGTGAAGAGCTACCTGGCGATGAAGGCGAGCTACGAGGCGTTTTTCCGGCGCATCGGGGTGAAGGCGATCGCGGTCGAGGCGGACACGGGCGTGATGGGCGGCAGTTTCTCGCACGAGTTCATGGTCCCGGCCGAGGTCGGCGACGACGACGTGATCTACTCGGAGGCGGGCTACGCGGCGAACCGCGAGAAGGCCACCAGCGCGCTGGTGCCGGCGGATCTGCCCGAGGCGGCGCCGGGCGGCGCGGTCGAGAAATTCGCCACGCCGGGGGTGGTGACCATCGCCCAGCTCGAGGCCGCGCCGTATTCAGTATCCGGTGACACGCAGTTCAAGACCCTCGTCTACATGGGCGATGGCCGGCCCTTCCTGGTCATCCTGCGCGGCTGCGACGAGCTCGAGGAGGCGAAGCTCGGATCGCTGGGCTTCACCCTGTTCCGCCCGGCCACCGCGGAGGAGATCGAGCCGGTGCTCGGGGCGCGTCCCGGCTCGCTCGGCGCGGTGAAGGGCACGATCAAAAACCCGGCGGCGCTGGCCGGCGTGTTTGCCGACCACGCCATCCGCCTGATCGGCAACGGGGTGACCGGCGCGAACGAGGACGGTTTTCACCTGCGTCACGTCAATGTGGTCCGCGACCTCGCGATCACCCGGTTCGGGGATTTTCGCCGGGTGCGTCCGGGCGAGCCGTGCCCGCTGTCCGGCCAGCCGCTCCTATCACGCCGCGGCATCGAGGTCGGGCACATTTTTAAGCTCGGCACGAAGTACTCCGAGAAGTTTGGCGCGGTCTACACCGACGACCAGAAGCAGTCGCACCCGATGGTGATGGGCTGCTACGGGATCGGGGTGAGCCGCACGCTGCAGGCGATCATCGAGCAGAGCCACGACGCGGACGGGATCGTCTGGCCCTGGGCTGTCGCACCGTTTCAGGTGCTGGTCTGTCTGCTCGATCCGAAACTGCCCGAGGCGGCGGAGCTGGCGGAGAAGCTCGCGGCGGCCGCGGAGGCGGCCGGTGCCGACGTGTTGATCGACGACCGCGAGGAGCGGCCGGGGGTGAAGTTCAAGGATGCCGATCTGATCGGCGTGCCGCTGCGCGTGGTGGTGGGCGGCAAGGGCCTGCAGGCGGGGGTGGTCGAGGTGAAGCCCCGGGCGGGCAAAGAGGTCGAGAAAGTCGCCCTGGGCGAGGCGGCGGCGCGTCTGGCCGAGCTGGTGCGCGCGTCGGCGGGCCGTGAGGCGACGACGCAGGGGGTCCGCGCCGGATGAGAACGGCGCCGACCATTTCCGCGCCGCTCGGGGCCGCGCCGTCCCGCGCGGGCTCGCGCCCGATGGTGGCGCCCGCCGAGACCGAGCAGACCAAGACGGTGCTCGCCCCGCAGGGCCCCTGGCGGGTGGTGGTCCTGAACGATCCGGTGAACACGATGAGCTACGTGGTGCTGGTTTTTCGCAAGGTCTTCGGCTTTCCGGAGCCGGTCGCGCGCCGGCACATGCTCGAAGTCCACGAGCTGGGCCGCTCGGTGGTCTGGTCGGGCCTGCGGGAGCAGGCGGAATTGTACGCCTTCGCGCTTCAACAATGGCATCTCACCGCCATCCTCGAGTCCGATGAAACGCATTGAGGTGAAGCTCAGCCTGAGCGTGGTGGCCCCCCTGCTCGATCTGATGAAGGCATCGAGCGACGTGCTCGAGGCGCAGATCGCCGCGCCCCTCACGCTCGACGATATCGACGCGGATTTTCGCGACGAGTGGAAGGCCGAGCTCCTGAGCGGACAGCAGGAGGAGCTCCACGCGCTGATGGGACTTTTTAACAGCGACTTCTTCGTCAACGGGGTCGTCGCCTTCGACGAGGACAATGCCGAGGTGATCGTGCGCGCCTGCTCGGCCCTGCGTTTACGCCTGCGGCGTCACGACCTGAAGACCCTGGAGGACGAGCAGCTGGAGAGCGGCGGGGTGGAGCTCGAGGCGCTGACCGAGGCGCTGCAAAAACCCTACATGTGCTACGTTTTTCTCGGCACGATCCAGGAGCTCATCATCCAGCATCTGGACGCCGCGATCCTGCGCGGCTCATCCGCCGGCGGCGAGGCGTCGAACGAGGACGAGGCGGACGACGAAGCCGACGAGGGCGGGAACGAAGGCGACGGGAAAAACTGAGCCCGCGTCCGCGGCCTCCGGCCATGCGAGTCGTCTGCGAGCACTGCGGGCTGCCATTTGCGGTGGCGCGTGTGACACCGGGCCGGGCGGTGTACTGCTGCTCGGGCTGCGCCTTGGCGGCGAGAATGACGCGGGAGGGAGCGGGCTCACGAGGTGGGGACGCCGCGCTGATCGCGGCCGTGGGCGGTGCGTTTGTTTTTTTTAACCAAATGCTTTGCTGGCTGCTCGCCGAACTGATCGGGGAGCGCGGGAGCGGCGCGTTGACAGGGGAGCGGCTGCTGTGGGCCTCGCTCGCACTGGGCAGCGGCGTCTGGCTGGCGATCCTGGCGGGCCAGATCCGCGGTGCCACGCTGCGCGGCCTGGACTGGGGGGTGATCGTGTCGTCCGCCGGGCTCTGGGGTCTGGCTTGGAGCTCGACCTCGGGCCCGAGCGGCGTGGTGGCGAACGCGTTGCTCGGGGTCTGGGCTCTGCGGGGTCTGGGGCGAAAAAAAAGGCGTCGGGACAAAGTGATGCGGTAAAGGCTGGCGGGGGTTGACGGGGCTGGCGACCGCCCTAGTTTCTCCGCCGACACCCGGCAGTGTTCGAGGTGCCCTTTCACGCTCTTTGCCTTTGAATCAAACCGGGAGCAATCAACCGCGCGCTCACAGCCAGGCCGTAAATCGGACGGCTTTTTCACGCGCGGCCGTTCCCACTTTAACTTAAAA
>JBILUB010000067.1:0-9863 GCA_044371245.1 Opitutaceae bacterium | reverse complement strand
GGGTGCCCCTGGAACTGTATTGGCGGATGATCGTGCTCGATGAGTACTCGGGACAGGGTTTTCGGATGTCGACGGTGCTGAGGTCCACGCTGGTGCCGAGTAGGGAAAAGGTGCAGGCGCACCCGGGGGGCGGCGTGTGGGAGGGGGACGACACGGTGTGGACGGTCTACTTTCAGTCGGGGGTCAGCCGGTATCTGCCCCTGATGGGCGGGTATGGTCAGATCACGTTTGGCGAACCGCAGGCGCTGGTGAGGAGTCGGCCGCTGCGTCTGGCGGCTTTGCCGAATGATCCGGCCAAGATGGTGGCCTATCGGGTCGAGGGGATGGATACGGACGGTATTTTGCCCGATCCGGATTTCGAGCGTCTGGGTTTTGTGCGCTCGCCGGAGTGGAGAAGGGAGGCGGCGATCGCGGGCGAAGGGGAGGACGGTGCGAGGCAGGCCACCTTTCTCGAGCTGGCATTCGAGAATCCGGCGGATCTCGCGCTTCTGCGCCGTTGGGTGGATGAAATCGGAGGGGCGGGCGAAGGTGGGGCCGATTTCGCCCGGCGAGCGGGAGCCTGGCTGCAGTCGAGGCACGGATACAGTCTGAGCATGCGTCTGGAGCCGGGTGATGGCGATCCGCTGGTGCGGTGGATGGGCTCCGAGGAGCCGGGTCACTGTGAGATGTTTGCCGGAGCCCTGGTGGTGCTGGCGCGGGCGGCGGGGGTGCCGGCGAGGTTGGTGACGGGTTTCCGCGGAGGGGTGTGGAATCCGAACAGCGCGAGCATCACGGTGAGAAACTCCGACGCGCATGCGTGGACGGAGATCTGGGATGCGCAGCTGGGCGCGTGGTTGAGGGCCGACGCGACGCCGGGTTCGCTGATCACGCCTTCGCCGGGAGCGGATTTCGGGCCGGGGGCGAGCGCGCTGGAGCAGGACAGCGGCTGGAGCGCACGGATCGATGGGCTGCGGGTTTTTTGGTATCGCCGAATCGTCAATTTCGATCGGGAGGCGCAGGGCGACATCATGAAGGCGACGAAGGATGTCGTGGGTGCGGGCCTGAAATCCGCCCGGCTGGCGCTGGAGCAGGTGCTGCGGGTGGTGGTGGACTGGATGCGGGCGCCGTGGGATTTTTCGCGAGTGGCGGCGAGCGTCGCCGCGCTCCTGCCCGGGGTGTTGTTGTTTTGGCTCTGGCGCCGCGCGGGGCGGGCTTGGTGGCTGGCGTGGAGGAGTCGGCGTGCGGCTTCCCATCGCCGCGATCCGGTGCGGATCGAGGCTTCCCGCTGGTTGCTGCGCCTGGCGAAGGCGGAGCGTACAAGGGGCGGGACCGGGCGTGAAGTGGAGGACGCTGTGGAGTCGGCGCGGGCGGGCTTGCTGCGGCTGCGCTATGGAGCGCGGGAAGGCTGGGCGCCGCCCGCGCAGGTGATCCGGTCGGCGCGCCGGGCGCTGCGTGAGCTGCGGCGAGCGCACCGGGGCTGAGCCGGCGTGGGAGCGTGGATCGGGGGCGTCGGGAGCGAGTGCCGGGGCCGGGCGCAGGCCGGAGCGTGAGTCCGCGCCGGGGGCTGATCCGGGGCTCAGGGCTTATCTTCGTCCTCGTCGTCGCTGTCCTCGAAGCCGCCCTCTTCTTCGGGGGCCTCGGCTTGTTGCTTGAGCACGCGTTCGAGGATTTCGCTCATGTCATCGACGGAGTCGTAGACCTTTCGGGCGACGAGGATCGGGCGTCCGTGGGCGAGGGCGAGCACGGTGCTGTCGCTGGGGCGGGCGTCGAGCTCGACGATTTTCTGCCCGAGCTCGTTTTTCATCCGCAGGAGGATGCGGGCGTAGAAGGTGCCTTCGTTGACGTCGTTGATCACGACGTGTTCGAGGGTGGCCCCGAGGCCGGCGAGGATGTGGCCGATCAGGTCGTGGGTGAGGGGGCGTTCTTTTTTCTCCCCGTTGAGGGACATTTGGATGGCGTTGCCGACGGCGTGGTCGACGTAGATGACAAACGTCTTGGCGTCGTCGCCGAGGAAGACGGCGCAGCCGTTGGCGGTGGGCATGACGCCTTTGACAGCGACGGGGAGTACGGTGGGCGAGGCCATGGGAAACAATGACGTGGGTGGGACGCGTTTTGTCGAATGCGGAAGGCGGCGGGCGGGCCGCCGGGGCCGTCTCAGTCGGCGCCGTGGAGGGCGATGGCGAGCTCGTCGGCGCGCCGGAGCACGGCGGGTTTGTCGATGAGGATGACGCGGCCCGCCTCCAATACGGCGGCGCGGATGTTTGCCTGGTCGAGGCTTTCGAGGGTCTTGAGGCCGAAGCAGGGCACGTCGAAACGATAGTCTTGGCGGGCTTTCACCGTTTTGACGTAGAGACACTCGTCGGTGCGCAGGGTGCCGGCGCGCCGGATCATCTCGTCGGTGCCTTCATAGGCTTCGACGGCGAGCACGGTGCCTTTTCGGACGACACAGCCTTGGCCGATGTCGAGTCGGGCGCATTCGCGGGCGATGTGCAGTCCGTGCGAGATGTATTCGCCGTCGATGCCGATTTTTTTCCGGGTCATCGGCCCGGGGCTGGCGAGGTGCTGGTCGATGAAGGCGCGGGCGTCGAGGAGGTGTACGCCGATGGACTCGATCTCGTGGGCGATGGCGCCGAAGATGGTCTCGGCGTTGCGACGCTTGAGGGTGGCGAGGATGGCGAGCGCCTTGAGGTCCGGGTGCAGGCCGGAAAAGAGGCGACGCGGCGAGACCTGGCCGGCCATGATGGCGTAGCCGGCGTCGAAGCGTTTGAGCGCTTTGAGCAGGGCGCCGATTTGGCCGACTTTGATCAGGGCGCGGTCGGCTTCGGCGAAGGTGTTTTGGAGCTCGGGTGCGGTCTCGCCCTCCATGGCGATGAGGCGCAGGGGCACGCCGGCGGAGCGGGCTTGCTCGGAGATGAGTGCGGGGTAGCGGCCCTGGCCGGCGATGAGGGCGACGGGGCGGCGGGGATCAAAAACCGGCGGCAGGTAGGCGGAGAGTTCTGACACGGAGCACTGCATCGACCAGGGACCGGGCGCGGATGGCAAGCCTCGGCCAAATCCCACTGCTCCGGGGCGGTCGCGGCTCCGGTAAACATCCGGAGGGCGAAGACGGGAAGTTTTTGAGGATCGAGCACGGGGAGTCCATGGGGGGACTCGGTCGGAACGAAAAGGCGTTGCCGCGCTTTGGCGGACGACCCTTCACTCGCGGTTCTTCTCCATCATGGCCACACACCCTCTCGTCGATGCGTTTGAAAAGGCCGGACAAGGCCAAGTCTTCGCCCATTTCGAATCGCTCGATCCGGCGCAGCGGGCGGAACTGCTCGCGGATGCGGGCGAGATCGATCTCGCGGAGGTGGGGGAGCTGAATCGGACGCTACTGACCGGGGCGGGGGCCGGGGGGCTGGATCTCTCGGGCTTGGCGCCCGCTCCTTACGAGCGTCTGCCGAAAAACGGTGGGGACGCAGCCGCCTGGGCCGAGGCGAAGCGGATCGGTGAGGAGGCGCTGCGGGCCGGACGGGTGGCGGCCTTCGTGGTGGCCGGCGGCCAGGGGACGCGTCTGGGGTATGACGGGCCGAAAGGCACCTATCCGGTGACGCCGGTGCTGAAAAAATCCCTTTTTCAGGTATTCGCGGAGAAACTACTGTCCGCCGGGCTGCGCTACGGACGTCCCCTGCACTGGTTTATCATGACCAGTCATATCAACCACGCGGCGACCGTGGCGTTTTTTGAGGAGCACCGGTTTTTCGGTTTGGACCGGGGCCGGGTGCATTTCCTGCGGCAGGGGCGGATGCCGGCGGTGGGTTTTGATGGAAAGATCCTTCTTGAGGAGCCGCATCGGGTGGCGATGTCGCCCGACGGGCACGGGGGGGCTCTGCGCGCTCTGTATCGCGGGGGAGCGGTGGACCTGATGCAGCGCGAGGGCATCGATGTGCTCAGCTACTTCCAGGTCGACAACCCGCTGGTGCGATTCATCGATCCGGCCTTTGTCGGCTGGCATCTGCGGGCGGGGTCGGAGATGAGCAGCAAGATGGTGCCCAAGGCCTACGCGGGAGAAAAGGTCGGCCACTTCTGCGTGCAGCGAGGGCGCACGGTGGTGATCGAGTACTCGGACTTGCCTCGCGCGATGCAGGAAGAGGTCGACCCGACGACGGGTGGACTGCGCTATGTGGCGGGATCGATCGCGATCCATCTGCTCGATCGGGAGTTTATCCGGCGGATGGCGAGCGGTGCCGACGCGCTGCCCTTTCACCGTGCCGACAAAAAGATCCCTTGCGTGGACGCGGCGGGGCGCGCGGTGAGACCGGAAAAGCCGAACGGGGTGAAGTTCGAGCTTTTTGTCTTCGATGCGCTGCCCTTCGCGCGTAATCCGGTGATCATCGAGACGGATCGGGCGGATGACTTCTCGCCGGTGAAAAACTCCGAGGGGCTGGATTCTCCCCGGACCTGCGCGGAGGATCAGCTGCGGCAGTTCGCCCGCTGGGCGAGAGCGGTCGGCGCGACGGTGCCGGTGGATGCGAGCGGGCTCCCGCCCTTTGAGTTCGAGGTCTCGCCGCTTTTTGGTTACGACGAGGACAGTTTTGCGACGTCGTGGGCGGAGCGCGGGCCGAAGGGTGCGCTGCACGCGGGCCAGGTGCTCGCCTAGTTCCTGCTTCCGGCCGTCCGTTTCCGCGCTCATTTTTCTCCCATGTCTCTTCTTGATACTCTCGAGTCTGCCGCTGCCGACGGACGTCTGCTGCGTCCCTCCCTGGAAAATCTCCGCATTTGGGTGGCGGCCGGGCTGCCCGCATGGGCGGTGGCTTCCTTGGAGGAGTTGGTGGGGCGGGGTGAATGGGCGGAGCTGAACGATCGGTTTTACCGCGATCTGGAGTTTGGCACGGGTGGGATGCGGGGCCGCACGATCGGCCGGGTCTCGACCTCGGCCGAGCAAGGTGTGGTGGGGCCTTTGGGCACGCCGGAGCACGCGGCGATCGGGAGCAACATTCTCAACGACTACACTCTGGTGCGGGCGACGATCGGTCTTTTCCGGCATGTCGCGGCCTATCTCGCGGGGAACAGTGATCCGCGGCCGCCGACTTTGGTGGTCGCGCACGATGTACGCCATTTCTCCCGCCATTTTTGCGAGTTGGCGGCCTCCACCTGGTCGCGACTCGGGGGGGTGGCCTACATCTTTCCGGGGCCGCGCTCGACTCCGCAGCTGAGCTACTCGGTGCGCTGGTTGGACGCGCACTGCGGGGTGGTGATCACCGCGAGCCACAATCCGCCCCATGACAACGGTTTCAAGGCCTACTTCGACGATGGCGCGCAGGTGGTGGCGCCCCATGACGCGGGCATAGTGGCCGAGGTGGGTCGGGTGTCGCTGGGCGAGTTGCCGGCGTTTTTCGTCAAGGATCTGTCGCGGGTGGTGGTGCTGGGTGAGGCGGCCGACGCCGCCTACCGCGTGGCCGCGGCCTCGGCGGTGATCGACCGCACGGTTTTCCAGACGACGAAGCTAAAGGTCGCGTTCACGCCGATCCACGGGGTGGGCGACGTGATGTCGGTGCCCCTGCTGAGGGAGGCGGGGGTGGAGGTGCATGAGGAGCCGTCCCAGGCGGTGCATGATCCGCGTTTCCCGAGCGTGAAGTCGCCGAATCCGGAAAATGCCGAGGCGCTGGCGCTGGCCATCGCGCTGGCGGAGGCGAAGGGGCTGGATCTGGTGCTCGCCACCGACCCCGATTGCGACCGGATGGGCGCGGCGGTGCGCGGGCGCGACGGACGGATGCATCTGTTGACCGGAAACCAGATCGGCGCCCTTTTGACGGAGTATCGGATTTCCCGATACAAGGAGCTGGGGGTGATCCCCGCCGCCGGCACGGACCGCGCGGCGCTGGTGAAAACCTTCGTGACGACCGCGCTGCAGGACGAAATCGCCCGGTCCCACGGGGTGAAGGTCGTCAACACGTTGACCGGCTTCAAATGGATCGCGGCCAAGATCAGGGGCTACGAAGACCAGCTGCGGGCCGGCTACCTCGCCCGACACGGGGTCGCGCTGGACTATGACGCGACGCCGTTCGCGGTCCGGGCCCGGCTGTTGCAGGAGTTCTCCACCTTCTACGTTTTCGGCTGCGAGGAGAGCTACGGTTACCTGGCCAACGACCTGGTGCGGGACAAGGATGGCAACTCCGCGTGCCTGATGCTGGCGGAGGTCTGCGCCCAGGTGAAAGGGCGCGGGATCACGGTCCCGGAGTATCTCGACGAGATCTATCTGCGCACCGGCTACTTCCTGGAGGGAGTGATCAACCTGTACTACGAGGGCGCGAGCGGTGCGGCCCGGATCCGTCGTATCCTCGACAGCTACCGGGAGCAGGCGCCGGCGGCGTTCGGGGACATCGCGGTGACGCGTTTCGAGGATTTCGGGCGTCAGGACATCCGCGACAGCGACGGGGAGCTCGTGCCGAAGCAGGATCTCTACCGGGTGGCTTTGGCCAACGGCTACACCTTCGCCGCCCGGGGTTCGGGGACGGAGCCCAAGATGAAGTTCTATCTTTTCGCGCACGCACCGGTGAGCTCCGCGGGCGAGCTGGCAAAGGTGAAAGAGGCGGTGAAGGCCGAGCTCGAGAGGGTGAAGGTCCTGGTCGAAGAGGACGCGCGGCGCCGGGCGGGTGCCTGAGTCGCCCTCGGCGCGGCGCGCGGAGCGGGGCCCGTCTCGGCGTACCGGAGGATCCCGGGCGTTTACGGGCCCTTTTCCAGTTGTCTTTCCCCGACGGCTGCGCGTTTCTGCCCTCGTTTCCGCAACTCGCACCCAAGCTTATTGATGGCCCTCTCAGCTCCCTTCGGCGGTGGCGCTCGCCGCCCCAACCAGCCCTTCCAGCGTCGTAACAACGACCCTTTCGCGCACATCCGGCGCAACGATAAGATTCGGGTCCCGGAGATCCGCGTGATCTCCCCCGAGGGCAA
This sequence comes from Opitutaceae bacterium, assembly GCA_044371245.1. Lineage (GTDB taxonomy): Bacteria > Verrucomicrobiota > Verrucomicrobiia > Opitutales > Opitutaceae > IMCC26134_A. The sequence continues at coordinate 2,954 of JBILUB010000067.1, read as the reverse complement.
GCAGCTGGGCATCATGGCGACCGAGCGGGCGCTGTCGCTCGCCCGGCAATTTAACCTCGATCTGGTCGAGATGTCGGCCAACGCGAATCCGCCGGTGTGCCGCATCATGGACTTCGGCAAGTACATCTACGAGGAGCAGAAGCGGAGCAGCCACGCCAAGTCCACGGCGAGCAAGCTGAAGGAGATCGAGCTGACCCCGCGCATCGCGAGCAACGACTTCCTGACCAAGATCCGCCACGCGGAAGAGTTTCTCGACCATGGCAACAAGGTGAAACTCCGCCTGAAATTTCGCGGTCGCGAGATGGCGCACACCGAGATCGGTTTTGACGTGATGAAGCGCGCCTTGATCGAGCTTGGCGGGATGGGCCACGCGGACTCCGAGCCGAGGTTGATGGGCAAGCAGATCAACGTGATGATCACCCCCTTTCCGGCCAACAAACGGAAGCGCAAGTACACGCTCCATGCCGACGAGCAGGCGATCGACGACACGGGCAAGCCCGATCAGGCGGACGACGATCAAGACGAGACCTCGTGAGGGTCTCGCCGCAGGCGCCCGTGCTCCTCTCGTCTCGACCAGCGCACCGCGTCCCGCCCCGGCGGCTCGCGGTGTTTTTGTGTCGGAGCGGCGGAGCCCCGGGCCGGGGCCTACGGGCTTGGGTTTCTGCGTTGGGCTTGGCGGTTTTCTGCGGGGTGGGCTTGCCGGTGCTTGGGGCGGCTTCACCGCCGGGGCGCAGTGTCCCGGCGTCGCCGTCGCCGTCCCCGTCCGCGGCCGGTGGCCGGGCGCCGGTGGTGAAGCTCGACGGGGTGTCCTACACCCAGGCGCGCCCTTGGTTCGAGGCTTTGGGGTATGCCTCGGCTTTCGATCCGGACAAGCGAGCGCTCACGCTCCAGGCGCCGGCGGGGAAGATCGTGCTCACCGCCGACTCGCGTGAAATCACGCTGCACGGGCTGCGGGTGTTTTTGGGGGAGCCGATCGTCCTGCACCGCACGGAGCCACAGGTGGCGACGATCGATCTTGAGCGTTTTCTCTCCCCGATCCTGCGCCCGGCGAAACTCGCGCCGCGTCCGCTGCGCACGCTGGTGCTCGATCCGGGGCATGGCGGGCAGGACAGCGGCACGCGCAACGTCCCGGGCAAGCTGGACGAAAAGACCTTTACCCTCGACGTCGCGATCCGCCTGCGCCGCCTGCTCGCCGCCGCCGACCCTTCGTGGCGGGTGCTGCTGACGCGCGAGGATGATCGTTTCGTGAGTCTGGCCGATCGGGCTCGCTTCGCGAACGAGGCGGGGGCCGATCTTTTCATCAGCATCCACTTCAACGCGGTGGCCAACAACCCGGCGGTGCGGGGGACGGAGACGTATGTGTTGACGCCCCGGTTCCAGCGTTCGACCTCGTCGCAGCTGCGGGCCGCCGATGACAAGCTGGAGCAGGTGGGGAACCGCCATGATGCGTGGAGCGCGGTGCTGGGAGCGCAGATGCATCGCCAGCTTTTGGACAAGTTGAAGTCCCAAGACCGGGGGCTGAAGCGGGCTCGTTTCGCGGTGTTGAGACTGGTCGATTGTCCGTCGGTTTTGGTGGAGGCGGGCTATCTCTCGAATGATGAGGAGGCGCGGCTGATCGCGCGGCCCGCCTACCGGGGAGATATCGCCGAGGCCTTGGCGGCGGCGGTCCAGGCCTATGCGGCGGCGCTGGCTTCGGCCGGACCTTGAGGGCGGGTCGGCGGGGCGGGGCGGGAACGCGGGGCCCGGTGTTTTTTGTAGAGGGTGCTCAGGCCTTGCGTCGGCCGGGGGCTGCGGCCTCTTATGCGCTCCTCTCCCCCCGTTTGCCATGTGGACGCTCCCCAACCTGCTCACGCTTTCGCGAATCCCGCTGATGTTCGCGATCGTCGGCTTGTTGTGGGTGCACTACTCGACCGCGGGCTGGACGGGGGCGGCGACGCTGGGTTTCTGGTTGTTCATCGGGGCCGCGATCACCGACTGGCTGGACGGGGCGATCGCGAGACGGAGGGGTATCGTCTCGAATTTTGGCAAGTTCATGGATGCATTGACCGACAAGATCCTGGTCATCGGCATCATGGTGGCCCTGGTGCGTCATGAGCCCGATCTGCCGATCTCGCTGGTGCTGCTGACCATCGGGCGTGAGTTCATGGTCTCGGGCATGCGGATGGTGGTGGCGGCCAAGGGTGTGGTGGTGGCGGCGGATGGAGGGGGCAAGGTGAAGACGGTCACGCAGATGATCGCTCTGGGCTGTCTGCTCGCGACGCCGATGCTGGAGCACGACGTGATGGTGTGGACGGGCTGGCGTCTGGCGACGCTGGCCGAGTGGGTGCACTGGATCGGAGTGATCGGATTTTATCTGGGGACATTTTTCGCGGTTTGGTCGGGCTACCGATACCTGCGGCGCAACTGGAGTCTTTTTGTCGAATGATCCGCGGGCAGCCGGTGTGGCCGAAGTTTTTGCCAACCACCTGGGTGGTGGCGCTCGCGACGCTCGGTCCGGTGGGGCGGGTGCGCCGCGGTCCGGGGACGGCGGGTTCTTTCGCCGGCTTGCTGTACTTCACGGTCTTTTTCGCGACGCTGCCGGCGGCCCATGCGTGGTGGTTGACCGTGTTGATGAGCCTGCCGCCGCTGTACCTGGCGGTCGCGATCTGCGGGGAGGCGGAGTTCAGGCTGGGGCAACGTGACCCGGGATCGGTCGTGCTGGACGAGTTTGTCGTGATGCCGCTGTGCTTTCTCGGATGGCAGGCGCTGCCGGACGAATGGATGGCGCACGGACCCTGGGCGGTTTTCCTCGGGGGCTTCGCGCTTTTCCGGCTGTATGATATCGCGAAGCCCCTGGGGATCGCGCGGCTGCAATCCCTGCCGGGTGGCTGGGGGGTGGTGGCGGATGACTTGGCGGCGGCCCTGGCCTCCTGTGCGACGCTGCATCTGGTTGGTCGCGCCTGGCTGCTGTGGGT
>JBILUB010000443.1:0-2639 GCA_044371245.1 Opitutaceae bacterium | reverse complement strand
GCTCGGGCGAAGGTGCATGGGTGGCGGGGAGGGAGTTGAGTGTTCCAGTCCCGTTTTAGCATGGACGATACCAAGCCGGGCCCGAGTGCGGGCGGGCGGAGAAAAGAGGCTGCGGATTTTTACCCCGGTGAGTCTGGTGAAAAACCGCATCCCGAGGGCAGACGGGTAAACCCGCTGGGCCGGCGCTGCCCTCGGCGGCATGGACCGCTGGGTCGCCGCCGCCCAAGCTTTTGGCTCAGGCGGTTTGGCGGAGGATGGTTTCCCTCTGAGGGAGCGTCGGGTTATCTTTAAGCCTAGAACCGGCAGTAGCCGCAGCTCATCTCGCGCAACCTGGTGACCACCTGGCGAGCGCATCGACCGCTCGACGCAGCTTCCAGGTGCGCCTTCGGGTCGCTGCGCTCGCCATCTGGTTCAACATCTTGCGCGATCTTTCGCCGGGGCTACTGCCGGATCTTGGTTAAGACAGGCTGCTAGCGCAGGTCGAAGCGGTCGGCGTGCATGACCTTGGTCCAGGCGGCGACGAAGTCGTGAACGAATTTACCGTGATTGTCGTCTTGGGCGTAGAGCTCGGCGTAGGCGCGAAGGATGGAGTGGGAGCCGAAGACGAGGTCGACGCGGGTGGCGGTGTATTTGACCGAGCCGCTCTGGCGGTCGCGGAGGTAGTAGAGGTTTTCGCCGCGCGGTTCCCAGAGCAGGCCCATGTCGGTGAGGGTGGTGAAGAAGTCGGTGGTCAGGGCGCCGGGGCGCTCGGTGAAGACGCCGTGGCGGGTGCCGCCGTGGTTGGTGCCGAGCACGCGCAGGCCGCCGAGGAGCACGGTCATCTCGGGGGCGGTGAGGCCGAGCAGCTGGGCGCGGTCGAGGAGGAGCTCTTCGGGGCGGACGGCGTAGGTGGTTTTTTGCCAATTGCGGAAGCCGTCGTGAAGGGGCTCGAGCACGGCGAAGGAGGCGGGGTCGGTCTGGGCGGGGGTGGCGTCGCCGCGTCCGGGGCTGAAGGGGACCTCGAGGGGGAAGCCGGCGGCGCGGGCGGCTTGCTCGATGCCGAGGTTGCCGGCGAGGACAATGAGGTCTGCGAGGCTGGCGCCGCAGGCGGCGGCGATGGGCTCGAGGACGCGGAGGACACGGCCGAGGCGGTCGGGCTCGTTGCCCTCCCAGTCGCGGAGGGGGGAGAGGCGGATGCGGGCGCCGTTGGCCCCGCCGCGGAGGTCGGAGCCGCGGAAGGTGCGGGCGCTGTCCCAGGCGGTGGCGACGAGGTCGGAGAGGGGGAGGCCGGCGGCGGCGATGCGGGCCTTGGCGGCGGCGATGTCCCAGTTTTTCGAGCCGGCGGGGATGGGGTCCTGCCAGATCAAATCTTCCTGGGGCACCCAGGGGCCGAGGTAGCGGGCGCGGGGGCCGAGGTCGCGGTGGGTGAGTTTAAACCAGGCGCGGGCGAAGACCTCGGAGAAGTAGGCGGGGTCGCGGTGGAAGCGTTCGGAGATGGGGCGGTAGGCGGGGTCGATTTTGAGCGCCATGTCGGCGTCGGTCATGATCGGATTATGCCGGATGGAGGGGTCTTCGACGTCGATGGGTTTGTCTTCTTCTTTGATGTTGATGGGCTCCCATTGCCAGGCGCCGGCGGGGCTCTTTTTCAGCTCCCATTCGTAGGAGAAGAGGAGGTGGAAGTAGCCGTTGTCCCAGCGGGTGGGGTGGGTGGTCCAAGCGCCTTCGAGGCCGCTGGTGACGGTGTCGCGGCCGATGCCGCGGGTGTGGTGGTTGATCCAGCCGAGGCCTTGTTCCTCGAGCTCGGCGGCCTCGGGTTTGGGGCCGAGATTTTCGGCGCGGCCGTTGCCGTGGCATTTCCCGACGGTGTGACCGCCGGCGGTGAGGGCGACGGTCTCCTCGTCATTCATGGCCATGCGGGCAAAAGTCACGCGCATGTCTTTGGCGGTGCGGAGGGGATCGGGTTGGCCGTCGACGCCTTCGGGGTTGACGTAGATGAGGCCCATCTGGACGGCGGCGAGGGGGTTTTCGAGGGTGTCGCGGTCTTCGGTGGCGTAGCGTTGGCGGCTGCTGGCGAGCCACTCTTTCTCGGAGCCCCAGTAGATGTCTTTTTCGGGGTGCCAGATGTCGGCGCGGCCGAAGGCGAAGCCGAAGGTTTTGAGGCCCATGGACTCGTAGGCGATGGTGCCGGCGAGGACGAGGAGATCGGCCCAGCTGAGTTTGTTGCCGTATTTCTTTTTGATGGGCCAGAGGAGGCGGCGGGCTTTGTCGAGGTTGGCGTTGTCGGGCCAGGAGTTGAGCGGGGCGAAGCGTTGGTTGCCGGTGCCGCCGCCGCCGCGTCCGTCGGCGATGCGGTAGGTGCCGGCGGCGTGCCAGGACATGCGGATCATGAGGCCGCCGTAGTGGCCCCAATCGGCGGGCCACCAGGGCTGGCTGTCGGTCATGAGGGCGATGAGGTCGCGGCGGAGGGCCTCATAATCGAGGGACTGGACGGCGCGCGAGTAGTCGAAGTCGGGGCCGTAGGGGGAGGGCTTGGTGTCGTGCTGGTGGAGGATGTCGAGATTCAGGGCTTTGGGCCACCAGGGCTGGGTGGCGTGTTCGCCGGAGGTGTTGGCGCCGTGCATGACGGGGCATTTGCCGGAGGAGGGCGGGGCTTCGCCGTG
>JBILUB010000442.1:0-2642 GCA_044371245.1 Opitutaceae bacterium | reverse complement strand
GCCTACCCGGACTTCACCACTTCCCACAAATAAGGCTCAGGTTTCGCCAAGCGGCGCTTGGACACTTTCCTTGCGCCGCTACAGTGAAACACCAACCATTCGTTTAATCCCAACCAATCACCCGCATGAAATTAATCATCGCCATCATCAAACCCTTCAAACTCGAAGAGGTTAAGGAGGCCCTGTCCGAAATCGGCGTCGAGGGTATGACTGTCACCGAGGTCAAGGGCTTCGGCCGCCAAAAGGGCCACACCGAGATCTATCGCGGTTCCGAGTACACCGTGGACTTTCTGCCCAAGGTGAAACTCGAGATCGTGGTCGCCGACGATGTGGTCGCCAAGACGGTGGACGCCATCGTCAAGGCCGCCAAAACCGGCAAAATCGGCGACGGCAAGGTGTTCGTGGTCGCCCTTGAGGACGCCATTCGCATCCGTACCGACGAGCGCGGCGACGCCGCCATCTAGGCTTCCCGCGTCCGCGGCCGCCCGCCACGCCTTCGGGTATTCGGCCTCCCCTTTGTCGGGGAGGCTTTTTCGTGCCCGCGACGGGGGTCGGGGGCGTAGTGGGAGATTTGATACGGACCCCGTTGTCAGGCGCGCATCCGGGAGCGGTCTCCGGGCGCCCCTCGAGATTGTTTTGCCGGCATCCCGCGAAAGCAGGATTGCCTTCGCCAAAGCCGTGGCATCGGGAACTTGGGGAGGACTTTGTGCGTGACGCTCGCATCGCCATCGCCAAGCCTGCGCGCCCCCCAACCGCCATGAAGTCCCCCGTCCTTCTCGCCTGCGCCTCGCTCCTGTTCGTATCCAGTTTCGGACTACCGGTCAAAGCCCAGCCGGCCCCCGCCGCCCCCGCCGCCCCCGCCGCCGCCGTGGAAGCGGTGGAGGCGGAGGTTTCGTCGATCAAGTTCGGCGACGCGCGTTTTGGTCGGGACACCTGGGTCGAGGCGACGGTGGAACTGGTCCTGAAGCCGGATGGTCGGGCGGTTTCCGGTCGCTTCGTCGACCGGGTCGGAGTGGTGTTGAATCTTGGCGCCGAGTCGACGAACCAGAAGGGGGAAAAGGTCACCGTCTTTTTCCGCGCGTCGAGCGAAGCGATCACGCTCGAGGGTGGTCGGGCGCTTTTTCGGTTTTACCTGCCTCCGGAGATTGTCGCCCGTGACAAGCTCCGCCCGGAGTTCCATGTCGTGGAACTGACGGTCGGCGGCCGCACGCTGCCCTTGCTCAAGGCCAACGCCTCGAGCAACATTACAAGCACGGAGTCGGTTAAGAATTTTCTCGCGAAAGTTTTGTCGGACAGCGGGGCGAACGAGGGCTTGTTGATGCCCCAGCACCTCACTCCGTTCGCCCACGATCCGCAGCGTCCGACACCGACCATGCTGCGTCGCGACTCGCAGCGCTAAGCGTATTTGCGCGCGCTTCCGGCAAGTTTCGGCTTGCTGCAAAATCTCCCTGCTGAAACACACACGTTTTACCCTATGTCTCTACCCCGCGTTCTCGCCGTGGACTGCGGCGCCGGTCATCTCGCCTGCGGGCTTTTGACCAGCGACAAGTCCGGTCGTCTGCAACTCGAGAAGCTGGCCCTCGACGCCTTTAATCCCGATCCCGCGCTCGACGGTGGTTGGACCGGCATGATCGGGCAGGCTCTTTCCGAAACGGCCGGGCGCGAAAAGTTCGCCGGTCCCGCGTCCATCGGTCTGCCTGGCCACCACATCCTCGGCAAGTTTATCAAGACGCCGGCGGTGGAGGAGTCGAAGCGGGCGAAAATCGTTCAATTCGAGGCCCAACAAAACATCCCGTACTCCCTCGACGAAGTGGTGTGGGACTATCAGGTCGTCGCCGAAGAGGGCCTCGACCTCGAATTGATGTTGGCAGCCGTCAAGAAAGACATTGTCGAGGGAGCCTGTGACGCGATGGGGGAGGCGGGGCTCAATGCGCGTTCGGTTCTGCCCTCGAGCGTGGCGGTCATGCGCTGCTTCCGCTACAACTATCCGGAGGTTTCGGACAGCGTGATGATCGCGGACATCGGCGCGCGCTCGACCAACATCCTGTTCGCGGACCGTAATCGTTTCTTTGTCCGTACCATCCAGCTCGCCGGCAACTCCATAACCCAAGCCGTCGCGGAGGAGCTGAAGCACGATTTCGCCCACTGCGAAACGATCAAGGTCCAGGTTCTAAACGGACAGAGCGAACTCCCCTCCACCTCTCCCGCACGGGCGGCGGTGGTGAGCGCGGCGGCGAGCTTCGTCTCTAAACTGCACCTCGAGATCACCCGATCGATCGTTAACTACCGCCGTCAAAGCGGGGCCGAGCAGCCGGTCGCGCTCTACCTTACCGGAGGTTCGTCGGTGTTGCCGGAGCTGGCCTCCCAGTTGCAGGAGAAGCTCAAGATACGGGTGGAGCTGCTCGATACGTTGAAGAATGTGGTCGTGGGCCCGGGTGCCTCACAGGCCCCTGCGTCCGCGTCCGTGTTGGCCAGTTTGATCGGATTGGCGGCGCCGGCGGAGGGCTCCCGTAAGACCATCAATCTGCTGCCCTATGCGCTGGCGAGCAGTCTCGCATTTAAGCGCCGGCAGCCCCTGCTCATCGCCGCCGCGGCCCTCGTCGCCCTCGCGTTCGTGCCGCTCTTGATTCAATCGAACCGCA
>JBILUB010000438.1:0-2651 GCA_044371245.1 Opitutaceae bacterium | reverse complement strand
CGGTCGCGACGGCCGCGACATTCACCGCCTGACCGGGCGACACCACCGTGCCTGCCGCCGGGGCCGACCACTCGACCACGGGAGCGAGATTCACCGGAGTGGGAGGGGTGACCACGCCACCGCCAGGAGGCCTGGTACCGGCAGGAGCCTCGGTGAAGCTCACCGTGGAGTATAGATCGCCTCCGGGCAAAGGCAGCGCGGCCAGCGCGGGATCCACCGTGACCGTCACGCTCGCGCTGTGCACGACCGAGAGATTCGGATCGCGGAGCATCTGCACCGTGAGGGTGTGGGTGCCCGCGCTCAGATTCCGCACCGGCAAGGCATCGATGGTGCGAGAGTGCGCGACCACCGCGCCGTCGATGAGCAGGCGATACGAGAGCCGCCCGCTCTTTTCGACCGCGTTCGAGGTGCTGAACACCACCGGGAAGGTGGCCGGCACCGTCGCGCCCGCCGCCGGCGCGGTGATGCCGAGCCCGGTGGTCCTCGTGTAGTTGAAGGGCACTACGGGCGACGAGGCCACCAGCTGGCCGGACGGGTTGTAGAGCCGGACCTGCACCGTGCGCACGCCCTCGGCTAGAGCGCTGTTGTTTTGGCCGTTGACCCTGAACGAGCTCGCGCGCTCCACCGCCGAACCGCCCGAGTCGGAACGCGGCGGGGTGTATTCTCTTCCATTCAGGAACATGCGATAGACTCCCGCGCCCTCGCCGATCGCGAAGGGAGCCACGATGCGCGGCGAGACCAGGATACCATTAAAGCTCGCGGCGAAGGAATGCCGCGCACCGGGGGTCGGGAAGACCAAATCAATGCTCGTTCCCGTGAGCGGCGCACCACCCGACACCGGAGTCATCCAGACATTACCCGGCTGATAGTAGCGGGAGGCGGTGTTGACCACCTGCTCGGAAAAAAGCGTCGGCACGCCCGTCCCCGCCAGCGATCCATCGCGATCCGTCAGGCGCATGCCCGGCGAGAAACTGCCCTCGCGGAAGATCACGCCGAGCGAACGCACCAGGCGCACGCGCGAGACAAAATTGTCCTGACCGAAACCCGCCTTGTCCTGCATGTGGATCAGGCCGTCCCAGAGGTCGTAGCCCGTCACGCCGTCGGCGGAGAACCCGTTGCGCGGCTCGTTGTCGTCGAAGAAAAATCCGATGTGGGTGTGGTTGCGCCCGCCGATGTCGTTGGCCGTACGCGCCGCGATCAACACATCGCGAAAGGAGGCGCCCGACGCGAACGAGCCGCCCGGGTTGTCCACGAACACGCTGTCCGCCACGCTCTCGTTGCGGTTCTCCAGCCACGCCGCGGTGTTACCGTTTTTATAGCCGAGGTAGCGGCGCACGACCATGGATTTGCCCGCCTCGACCACTGCCGCGTCGCGAAACATCAGACCATGCATGGTGGTCAAATGCGCGTAGCCACCCGGGACAAGATACTGACCGGCCTCGAACTTGTTGTTGGAGTGCGAAATGTTGTCCTCAAAAACAAACGCGCGCACCCGGGGCTTCGGAAAGGGATAGCCCTGCCCCATGCGGTCGCCATCAAAGAAAAAGCCGTTTCCGCCGGTCGAGCCTGCAGCGATATTGCCGACCAAGGTGTTGTTCGGATTTTTGCCCCAAAACACGCCCGCGCGCTGCTCGTTCTGGAACGAGTTGAAACGATCGAGGGGGAAAGCCTGATCGGCCACGTTCGGGACGGTATGGATCAACACGCCGAGGTTGTCGCGAAACACGTTGTCCTCTTCGTCGCCATCCTCGGCAAAGACGTAGGCGTGGTTAAAGATGTTGTAAGCCACGTTGCCCTCGACGAGCACGCCGTCGGTGCCGTGGATGTTAATCGCGCGCTGGAAGGAGTCGGTGATGGAGTTGAACCGCGCGTATTGCCCGGTCGCCGGCCCGGAGCCCGGCCCGCGGCTCAGCCAGTGCCAATGGATGGGATAGCGGCCCTTGTGCGCTTTTTGACCCATGCGGTGAAACTGCACGCCCTCGATCGTCGCGAAGCCGCCAGGCATCACCATCACGTGCCCGCCGAAATCCGAGATCAATGAATCCGGCGCGCCCTGCACCAGGATGTTGCGAGTCAACAGGCCGACTGCTGCGCGCGTATCCACCGTGCGCCCCTCAATCACCTGAGGACGCCCCCAGTGTCGGTATTTCAACGCAGGGGAAAAACTGACCACCTTCCCGTTCACGCCGCTTACCGTTACGCGCTCGGCCTCGCGTGGATCGAAGCCCGACGGCGCGATCACGATCTCGTCGCCCGCGCCCCAGCCGACCGGCGCCTCTGCCAGGGTGATGCTGGTCGCGCCGACCGCCGCGTGGGCGTCGAGCATCGTCCAAGACAGCTTATCCGCCGATGCGCCGTGCAGCGACAATACGCCACCCTCCATCGGTAAGATAAACTTCGTTCCGCACGACTGACCGGTCATGCAAAAAATCTCCTCCTTCTCGTTCACGCCGGTGAGCGTGATGCTGGTGCGATTCCTAAATGGCGTCGCTTCCGTGCCGACCTCCAAGCGGGCGCCCGCGCCCTTGATAGTGATCCAGTCCGCCGTCAGTCCGACGCCCGGTTTATCCTCGAACACCAACTCACCGAGCACCAACACGCTGCGTAATGGGGGAGTCGATACGTCAAGAATCACACGGTCGCCAGCCGGG
>JBILUB010000439.1:0-2651 GCA_044371245.1 Opitutaceae bacterium | reverse complement strand
CTCGTCGTCGCCCCGCTCCCCCCCGGCGCCAGCCCCACCCCGCTCATCATCGAGCGCCTCCGCGCCGGCGCCGGACACTCCGTCCGCATCCTCCACCGCTCCGAACGCCCCGTCCTCGTCTCCAGTTGCGAAGGCGTGCTCGTCGTCGGCCAGGGTCCCGGCGAGTTTTTCGTCGAAGACCTCAGCTCCGCCTCCGCCGACTTCGAGTATCCCGGCCAGCCCGTCTTCCTGCGCCAGTACAACCCCGAGACCCAGGAGCGGGTCAAGATCCGCAACCACGGCGCCCACCTCTGGATCCTCGGCCTAAAGACCGAGCGTGGCCATACCGTTATCGAAACCACCCGCGGCGGCATCACCGAGCTCTACGGCGCGCACGTCTACGCCACCAGCAAACCCAAAACCCACCCCATGTTCACCGTCGATTCCCCCTCCTCCCTCTTTCTCGCCGGCGTCGGCGAAACCGCCTTTTCCCAAGGAGGCCACCCCTACCACGAACTCGTCGCCGAGACCCGCGGCCAAGACACCCGGCTCCTCCGGCGCGAAGACGCACCCCGCCGCGGCCAGGCCAGCGTCATCCTCCGTTACGACGGGCGTCCCTGAGCCGCCGGTCCTCCCCGCGCCCCGCCCGACCTTACGTTGATGAAATCCCACCCGTCCCCGCGCAGCGACCAGTTGCCCTCGGTCCCGTGCACCCGTAACTTCTCCGCTCCAGTCGACCTCCCATGAGCCCGCCCTCCCCTCACCTCCGAGGCTTCACCCTGATCGAGCTGCTCACGGTGATCGCGATCATCGGCATCCTCTTCGCCATCACCCTCCCCGTCGTCGCCGGCGTCCGCGGCAACGCCCGCAAAGCCCAGTGCCTCTCCAACCTTCGCCAGCTCATCCTCGCCACCCACGCCTACGCCGCGGACCACAAAGGCTTCCTTCCCTCCAATTCCTTCGGCAACAACCAACCCAACGCCGTCCGCAGCAACACCCCCCTCGGCAAACTCGTCCTCGGCGGCTACCTCGGCGACCGCACCCAGAGCCAAATCACCGCCACGATCTCCGCCGTCCTCACCTGCCCCGACCAAAAGTCGCCCCGGCTCACGACCGCGACCGGCTTCGTTCCCGCCAACCCCTTCCACCGCGTGTCCTACGATTTCCGCTACGGCGGCCACGCCGGGGTAAACCCCGATCCCGCCAAAACCAACCTCGACTGGCGACGCCTCGCCGACGTCGGTCGCAAAGGCCTCATCGCCGACGGCCTCTGGGGCAACGGACCGAGCGACGACCAGCGCTCCACCACCCACGGTGACGAAGGCCGCAACGTCGCCTTCGGCGACGGCCGCGTCGCCTGGGTGCCCTTCCCCGACCGCGACCTCCTCTGGCAAGGCTACAACATCGGCGACGAGCTCGCCGGCGGCGTGAAGGAGATGGAGAACTCCTGGCGCCGGATCATCGACGCCTCCCGCGGCATCACCTACTGAGCTGGGCCACGGCCCCCGCCACCACCGTGAGCCCCCCTCCCCGCCTCACGTCGCCCGGCCCGCTCCCCGAGCGCCTGCTGCCTGTACGCCGCCTCGTCGCCGCGCCCGGTATCAACCACCACCCCTACTTCTACAGCCCGGCCTTCTCCCCCGACGAACGCCACCTCGCCTTCGGCTCCGACCGGAGCGGAGCCTTTCAGATCTGGTCCCTCGATCTCGCGACCGGCCGCGAGCGACAACTCACCGACACCCCCTCCACCAACACCCAGTCGATGAGCTTCGGCTGGAGCGGCCCGGAGATCTACTTCGTCCGCGAGAACCGCATCTGGGCCGTGCACCCCGCGACCGCCGCCCTCCGCCTCGTCACCGACTACCGGCCGCTCTGCGCCGACCACGACCAGCACACCCGGCCCGTCTTCCCCCGCGACATGTCGCGCCTCTACTTCCACTACCACCGCCCGGACGGCGCCCCCGCCATCGGCTGCGCCGATCCCCGCGGCGGCCCGCCCCGCGAGCTCGCCGCCTTCCCCGAGCTCGAGCGCATCGTCCACGTCCTCGTCCATCCCTTCGACCCGGACTTCGTCACCTTCGACCCCTTCCCCGACCGCCAGGAAGCCTGGACGCTCGGCCCCCGCGAACGCGCCCGCTGCTGGCGCTTCGACCCCCGCACCGCCCACACCACCCCCTTCCTCGTCGCGCCACCCGGCCCCCGCGCCACCCACGAGTTCTGGAGCCCCGACGGCGCGCGCCTCTACCACCACCGCAAAACCGTGCCCGGCTGGACGCCCGTCTCGATCGCCTCGATCGCGCGCGACGGCACCGATCTGCGTATCCACTTTACCACGACGGAGTGGCGCCTCGGCCATGGCAACGTGTCCCCCGACGGCCGCTGGCTCGTCACCGACGCCCAGGACCCCGGGCGAAACCCGCTCATCCTCGTCGAGCTCGCCACCGGCCAGGCCAGCATCGTCGCCTGGCCCGACGCCTCCGGCGCCGCCCACCCCCGGCACGTCCACCCCTCCTTCAGCCCCTCCGGCCGCTGGCTGGTCTACACCTCCGACGTGAGTGGCGACGCTCACGTCTGCACCCTCGATCTGCACGCCGCCGGCCTCCTACCCTGAGCATCCCACCCCATGCGCCCCCCCACACCCCCAACCCTGGTCACCCTCCTCGTTTTCCTGC
>JBILUB010000440.1:0-2651 GCA_044371245.1 Opitutaceae bacterium | reverse complement strand
GGTCAACGAGGAACTCCACACCGTCAACGACGAGTTTGAGCGCAAGAACACCGAACTGGCCCGCATCAACGCCGACCACGAGAGCCTGCTCGGCACGATCGACGCCGGCACCCTCTTCCTCGACGGCCAACTGCGGATCCGGAAATTCAACGCCGCCATCGGACAAATCTTCCGCCTCCTACCCCAGGACCTCGGTCGCCCGATCGAGCACATCGCCTACCATCTCGACGACCAGGCCGGCATGATCGACGACGTGCGCGAGGTCCTTCAAAGCGGCCAGCCCCGCGAGGGCGAGGTCCGCACCCGCGACGGGCACTGGCTCCTGAAGCGCATCCTCCCCCATCGCCACGGCGTCAGCGAGGAAGCCGGCGTCGTCCTCACCTTTACCCGGATCGACCTCATCAAGTCGATGCAGGCGAAACTCGACCTCGCCATGTCCTCCTCCCGCCTCGTCTGGTGGGAGTGGGACCTGAGCAGCGGCCGCCTCATCACCCACTCCGGAGGCCCCTGTATCCTTGGCTACCAACTCGGCGAACTCACCCCCCACGCCGACACCTGGTTATCCCTCACCCACCCCGAGGACCTCGCCCGCCTGCGGGCCATCCTCGATGATTGCGTCTCCGGCGAGACCGGCTTCTGGGAATGCGAACACCGCTACCGGGACGCTCGTGGGGCCTGGCGCTGGGTCTTGGAGAAAGGACGTGTCACCGAGCGCGACTCCAGCGGCCGCGCCCTCCGCATGCTCGGCACGACCCAAGATATCGACGCCCGCCACGCCACCGAAACCGAGATCGCCAAACTCTCGCACGCGATCGCCCAGGTGGAGGTCTCGGTCGTGATCACCGACGTCTCGGGCATCATCGAATACGTCAACCCGCACTTCACCCGCATCACCGGCTACACCGCGCCCGAAGTGGTCGGCCGCAGCCCCCGCATACTCAAATCAGGCCTCGTCCCCGAGACCACCTTTGTCGAACTCTGGTCGACGATCGCCGGCGGCGAGCACTGGCGCGGCGAACTGATCAACCGTCGCAAAGATGGCAGCGTGCTCCACGAACGCGTCAGCATTTCCCCGATCAAAGACTCCTCCGGGCGGATCACCCACTACATCGGCATGCAGGAGGACATCACCCAGCAACGGGCGGAGGAGGAAAAACGCGCGCAGCTCGAGCACCAGCTCGCCCAGTCGCAAAAGATGGAGACCCTCGGCACCCTCGCCGGCGGCATCGCCCACGACTTCAACAATCTCCTTACCTCCATCCTGGGCAACGCCGACATCGTCCGCGGCAACCTTCCGAGCGGAGACCAGAGTATCGAATCGATCCGGCAGATCGAGCAGGCGGGCCGACGCGCCGCCGACCTCGTACGGCGCATCCTGGCCTTCAGCCGTCACCATCCCCCGGGACGGAATCTGCTCTCGCCCGGCCGCCTCTTCGCCGAGGCCCTGCCGATGTTGCGGGCGAGTCTGCCCGCCACGATCGAGCTGCGTTTCCACGACGAGTCCGAAGGGCGGGCCGTGCTCGGGGATGAGACCCAGCTGCAACAGATCCTGCTCAACCTCTGCACCAACGCCGCCCAAGCGATCGCGCCCCAGTCGGGCTACGTCGAGATCGGCCTCGGCCGCGTCGAGATCACCACGTCCCTCCCGGTGCAGGCCGGCGAACTCCCCCCCGGCCGTTACCTCCGGCTCCTCGTGGCCGACACCGGCAGCGGGATGAGCCCCTCGGTCGTCGAGCGCATCTTCGAGCCCTTTTTCACCACCAAGGGCATCGGCGAAGGCACCGGCCTCGGACTCGCCATCGTGCACAACATCGTCGTCTCACATCGCGGAGCGATCATCGTTCGCTCCGAACCCGGGCACGGCAGCGCCTTCCACGTCTACCTCCCCGAAGCCGGACTGGCCGCGCCCGGCGACCCCGGGCGCGAGACTTTTCTCGATCTGGCTCCCAATCGCCCCGAAGGTCGCCCCATCCGCGCCGCCGTGATCGACGACGAACCGGACATCGTCGCCCTCACCACCGTCGCACTGGCTCGCGCCGGCTATGTTCCCGAAGCCCATCCCTCCGCTGAAGCGTGTATGCACGCCTTCCGCGCCGACCCCGCCACGGCCGACGTCATCATCACCGACCAGACCATGCCCGGCATGACCGGGATCGAGCTCGCGCAAGCGCTGCGAGAAGACGGCATTCGCGTGCCCATCGTGCTCGTCTCCGGCTATACCCGCGTGGTCGATCAGACCCTTCTCGACCGCCTCGGACGAATCGTGTTTTTGGCCAAGCCGTACGACATCGGTAACCTGCTCGCCGAGATCCAAGGCTTGCTCCGCAAGCCCTAACTACCCCGCGCCAGGTTCCCTTCCCCCCGAGCGGGAACGAGGGGAATCAAGAACTGCAGGGGGCCCAAAAATCGGCCGACCGACTCGTCCACCACGGCCCGCCGTGACGGACCGTGCGAACGAAACGAGCGTGCCTCAAAGGACGAAGCCGTCCGGGACCTCGACGCCCTTCGGCACCACGAGCACCCCATCGCGGATCACGATCCCGTGCGGATAGGTGCCATCCGCCTTTCCGTGGGCGGACAGGCGGACGTTGGCCCCGATCCGTGCGTTTTTATCGATGATCGAATGTTCGATCCGGCTGCCCGCCCCCACC
>JBILUB010000437.1:0-2654 GCA_044371245.1 Opitutaceae bacterium | reverse complement strand
CGCTCCTGCCTGCCGCGCCAGCGCCGGCCAGGGATCGATCCCGCAAAAACCATCAAAAACTCCCTCGCGCAGAAACTCCAGCAACTGACTCGCGGCCACCGGCACCTGCGCGCCCTCGCCGATCGCCAGATGCGGTGAACTCTGCTGGAGCCGCTGCAGAAAAAGCCGCGTCGCCGTGCCGGGCGTGATCACCCCCAGCCGCGGCCCGCCCCCACCCCCCGCGCGGTCTCCACCCTTGCCCCCCATCATCACCAAGCCCATCCCCTGACGAGCGCACACCTGCACCGCCCGCATCGCGACCCGCGGCACGCCCGCCCCCAGCGAGAGCAGCACCGGCAGAGGCGCCGGCAGACACGCCGCATCGATCCGCCGATCGACCAGCTTGCCGCAGATCGAGGCCAGGCCCAACTCGCAACTCAGGCGCAGCTCCACCCCCTCCGCGGCGAAAAAACCATGCTCCTGGGCGGCGAGCAACGGCGCGGCGTC
Source organism: Opitutaceae bacterium (assembly GCA_044371245.1). Classification (GTDB taxonomy): domain Bacteria; phylum Verrucomicrobiota; class Verrucomicrobiia; order Opitutales; family Opitutaceae; genus IMCC26134_A. The sequence continues at coordinate 2,168 of JBILUB010000437.1, read as the reverse complement.
GAGCAGTCCGATATGGGCGATTTGAAGGGAAAAACTCATCGTTACCACGGCCGAAGCGGAAGCCGCAGGATGGCACCCCCTATGCTAGCAGTCGTCATACCAAACCCACCGAGGGAGAACGACGTGAACGATCCAATCGACAGCCGCAAATTGCAGATTTTTCTCTGCCTCGCTCGCAAAGGCAGCCTAAAGGCCGCCTCGCCCGAGCTTCACCTCACCAACTCCGCGGTGAGCCACGCCATCACCAGCCTCGAATCCGACCTCGGCGTGCAGCTCTTTCACCGCTCCGGGAAAGGCCTCGTCCTGACGGAAAAAGGCGAGTTCCTCTACCGCAAGGCCATCCCCGTGGTCGCGCGCATGAGCAACATCCGCTCCGAGCTGGCCGGGGAAAACCTCGAGGACCGCGGCACCCTCCGCATCGCCGCCGCCTTCAGCTTTGTCGGCTGCGTGCTGCCCGACATCGTACGCGAATTCAACGAGTGCTTCCCCCGCGGCCAGATTAGCGTGCGCGCCGCCGAGCGCGACGTCGCCCTCGCCCTCGTCCAAAGCCGCGAAGCGGACGCCGCGATCGTGGTCGAGCCCCCGGCCGACGACGCCGATTTCTCCTCGCAAAAACTCTTCGACGACGAAGTCCGCCTGCTCATGCACACCCGTAATCCGCTCGCGGCACTCGAGGTCGTCCCCCTCCGAAACCTCGCCCAAAAAACCCTGCTCGTCGCGCGGGCCCAGAGCCACACCATCAAGGCCCTCAAACTGCAGATGAGCCGCAAGGGCATCGAATTTCGCGACTGCGTCGAGGTCGGCAGCGTCGCCGCCCTCTGCGAGATGGTAAAGCTGGGCCAGGGCGTCGGCCTCGTGCCAGACTGGGTCCTGCGCCACGGCACCACCTCGCCCCTGCTCGTCACCCGCCCCGTCGAGGGCCTGAGACTCGCCCGCACCTGGGCCTTCGTCTCCGCCAAATGGGCCCCGCCCAATCTCGCCTCCCGCACCTTTCTCCGCCTCTGCCAGCAGGCCGTCGCCGGGCTCGGCAACCCCGCCGCCGTCGCGAGCACCTAGGCCGGCGCGGTGCCGCCCGCTCACCACGGCAACCGCGCCCACAAGTACCGAAAGGACCCCGCGAAATCGCGCGGCCTCTGGCGCATCGCCGCATCCAGCGCCGCACGCTCGTACCACGCCCCGTCCATGATCTCCCCCGGGTGCAGCGTGAAGGGCCCCTCGTGCCGCACCCGATAAACCCAGAGAAACTCCAGCCCCGTCTCGCGTCGCGCCTCCACCCGCAGCCAGCGCTCCAGCTCCACCGGCCGCACCCGCACCCCGATCTCCTCGGCCAGCTCCCGCACCGCCGCCTGGTCGTAGTCCTCCCCCGCGTCCAGGTGCCCCGAACACGAGGCGCACCAGCGCCCCGGCGCCGAATCCTTCGCCATCGAGCGCCGCTGCAAAAACACCCGCCCCGCCCCGTCCAGACACAGCACATGCACCGCCCGGTGCCGCAGTCCCCGGGCATGCACCTCCGCCCGCCGCTCCCGCCCGACCACCCGATCGTGCTCGTCCACCACGTCGAACAACTCGTCCGCGCTCTGCGCCTCGGCCCCGGCCTTTACTTTCAAATCCATGTGTGCCCCCTTCGTGGCCCCTCCTCCGCCCGCACGCCATGCCAAAGATCGATGTCAACCAGGTCGCCGAAATCCTCAAACGCAACGACCTCGACCCCGCCCTCCTCCGCCAAATCATCGAGGAGCTGAATCTCGCCGCCCAGCCCGAGATCGACGAGGAGAAGCCACCCGCGGTCAAAAAACAGTTCTCCATCCTCATCTCCGACCCCGAGGGCAAACTACCCTCCGGTGAGTTCACCGGCTGGGTCCTGCAGATCCCCGAAGACGCCTCCGTGACCAGCGCCCCCGAGCGCATCCACAAGGCCGCCTACGAATTCAACACCACCAAAAAGGGCCGGCTCATGCCCGCCAAAACCCTGGCCGACGCGATCGAAAACGTGCCCGCCAAACACTTCAAGGAGCAGCAGGTCTGGGTAAAAACCAAGTCGCCCGTCTTCATGATGACGACCGACAACGAGATCCCCCAGGAAAAGTCGGACAAAGCCTCCCGGCGCGGCAAACTCGCCGACGCCTGATCAAGCCCCGCTCGCGCCCGCCCCCTTGGTCGGCGCCGGC
>JBILUB010000066.1:0-9959 GCA_044371245.1 Opitutaceae bacterium | reverse complement strand
GGCAAGGCGCAGCCCTGGGCCTCGCTGCCGCTGGTTTTTCTCTCGGTTGGCGCCGGCCTATGGCAGGTGGCGCGTCTGGCCGCGGCGCGCGGCCCGTCCGAGTGCATCGCACTCCTGGGGGCGACGGGCAAATGGCTGGCGGTTTATGCGGTATTGTTGGCCGCTACGATCGCTTGGACCTAGATCCTAAGGACGACCAGTGTCCCGGTCTGGTCGTCGACGGCGGCCGGACTACTTCGCGTCGAGAGCGGGCTGAAACCAGGCGGCGCAGTCCGGGATCTGCGACCATGGGGTGGGGCGCCAACCGAGTTCCCGTTCGAGTGGTTCGAGGTCGAAGAATGACGTGAGTTTTTGGCCGGTGTTGCGTCGGGCGGCGCCGGGCATGAATCGCTGAGCGAGCGTCTCGACCTCGGGCCAGTCAGGCAGCAGGGGTCCAGCTGGGTGGTACACGCGATAACCCGGCAGAGCCTCAGCGGTGCAAAGAGCGAGGAGCAGGCGGGTGGCATCCTCGATCCACAGCCAGGCGTAGGCTTCGGCGATGGCGTGCGGGTGCTCCGGGCGCCACTGGCGCAGCCGTGCCGGGGCCATGGCCAGAAATGGGAAACGTACGGCGATACATTCCCGGACACGGCGGCCGGCCAGCTGAGCGAGGTGTTGTTCGCCAAAAACCTTGCTCAACCCGTAGACGTTCCCCGCCCGGCCGGGCGTGTCACCATCGATGGGGAGAGTCGGAAAGTTTTCGGGAGCATAGGGCGCGTACTGCTCCCCGGGCATAAGCGGCCCGCCGGACATTGCCTGGATGGACGAGGCAAAGACCAGCCGGCGAACTCCGAGCTCCGCGGAGGCCTCAAAAACATGGGCGTTCATCGCCACATTTTCCGTGAGGACGGTCTGGGCATCGGCCTTGCGGGCGGTGTTGTGGTTGGCGAGATGCAGGACGATGTCGGTGTCTCGCAGATAAGGGTAGGGAGCCTCTCGACGTCGCAAATCCACGACGTGCCACTCGACTTCGCGGTGGGGGCACGGGGTGGTGTCGAGCGAGACCACTTGGTGCCCGGAGCGTGCGAGCACAGAAACCGTGTGCGCGCCGAGGTAACCCGAGCCGCCCGTTACGACAATTCTCATGGAGGAGCGGAGGTTATGCAGCTAACGCAAATGCTGTCGAGCGACGGTAACGGTTTGTTTCCTGTGCGGAATCCGGGGGAAGCAGCACCTCAAAGCACCGGAATCGGTCCGATCCGGGCGCGGACGCTTCAACACGGCTCATTGCGGATATTGCAGGAATTTTACGGCAAAAAGAACGTGCCCTGAACCCGCCTGATGGCACGCTTCATGGTTTTGAGACAAGCTCCCCGCTCCCAATCCATCGAAATCGCATGTCCGCCGCTCCTTCCAAATCTCGTAAATCGACTTCCCCTTCCTCCGTCGCCCCCGGGCCAAGCGCCCCTCCATCGCCGGGTCCGAGCACCTCACGCAACACGGATGATGCGTCAATCGTCGCCCTGCGGGACGCCATCGTGCGCCACTTGAATTTTACCCTCGCGCGCGACCGGGATTCCGCCACGCCCCGCGACTGGTGGATGGCGACCGCACTCGCCGTCCGTGAACAGATCCTCTCCCGCCTCATCGCCACCCAGGCGGTGCACAACAAGAGCAACGCCCGGCGCCTCTACTACCTCTCGCTCGAGTACCTGATGGGGCGTCTGATGGAGAACAACCTCCAGAACACCGGATTGACCGAGACCAGTCGCTCGGCCCTCGCCGCCCTCGGCATCGATCTGAGCAAGATCTCTGAAGTCGAGGTCGATATGGGCTTGGGCAACGGCGGCCTCGGACGCCTCGCTGCCTGCTTCCTGGACTCGCTCGCGACCCTCGACTACCCGGCGATCGGTTACGGCATCCACTACGAGTTCGGCCTCTTTAAGCAGGAATTTGTCAACGGCCACCAAGTCGAGCACCCCGACAACTGGATGATCTTCGGCACGCCCTGGGAAATCTGCCGTCCCGAATACACCCAAAAAGTACAACTCTACGGCCGGGTGGAAAACGTCTTCGATGACCGCGGCGGCTATCGGCCACGTTGGGTGGAGACCAAGGAGATCCTCGGCGTACCGTACGATATCCCGATCGCCGGCTACGGCACGAAAACGGTCAACCTCCTCCGCCTCTGGGCCTCCCGCTCCACCGAGGAGTTCGACCTCAGCGCCTTCAACTCCGGCGGCTACGTCGAGGCGGTGCGCGAAAAAGCCATCGGCGAGACGGTGTCGAAAGTTCTCTACCCGAACGATAAGACCGAAAACGGCAAAGAGCTGCGACTCATCCAGCAGTACTTCTTCGTCTGTTGTTCCCTGCGCGACCTCATCCGCCGCCATTTCCGCATCGCCGGAAACACTTGGAAAAACTTTTCCGACAAGGTGGCGGTCCAGTTGAACGACACCCATCCGGCCATCGCCGTCGCCGAGCTCCAACGGCTGCTCGTCGATGAGCAACAAATGACCTGGGACGAGGCGTGGAGCATCGTCACCCACACCTTCGGCTACACCAACCACACCCTCCTGCCCGAGGCGCTCGAGAAATGGAGCCTGCCGCTGTTCACAAAAGTCCTGCCGCGCCACACCCAGATCATCTTTGAAATCAACCGCCGCCTCATGGACACGGTGGAGGCCAAGTGGCCCGGCGACGGGGAAAAGAAGCGCATCCTCTCTCTGGTCGAGGAAGGCGGCGCCAAGGCTTTCCGCATGGCCAACCTCGCCGTGGTGGGATCGCACGCCGTGAACGGCGTCGCCGCCCTGCATACCGAGCTGCTGAAGAAAGACCTTTTCCCTGAATTCAACGCGCTCTACCCGGGGAAATTCCAGAACAAGACCAACGGCATCACGCCGCGCCGCTGGTTGCTCGACTGCAACCCCGCGCTCACCACCCTGATCACCGACACCCTCGGCCATCGCGCCTGGGCGCGGGATCTCGATCGTCTGCGCGAACTCGAGCGCTTCGCCGACGAGCCCGCCTTCCAGGAAAAGTTCATGGCCGTGAAACGGGCCAACAAAGTCGCCCTGGCCGCCGTCATCCAGCGCGAGTGCGGCATCGCGGTCTCCCCCGACGCGCTCTTCGACGTGCAGATCAAACGTCTCCACGAGTACAAGCGCCAGCACCTGAATCTGCTCCACATCCTGGCGCTCTACCGCCGGCTCCTCCGCGAACCCTCGCTCGACATCGTGCCCCGCGTCTTTGTCTTCGGGGCGAAAGCCGCCCCGGGCTACGATTTGGCCAAAAACATTATCCGCGCGATCAACGTCATCGGCAAGCGGATCAACGAGGACCCGCGTATCGGCGGTAAGTTGAAGGTCGCCTACCTCCCGAACTACCGCGTCTCCCTCGCCGAAAAAATCGTGCCCGCGGCCGATCTTTCCGAGCAGATCTCCACCGCAGGCAAAGAGGCGTCCGGCACCGGCAACATGAAACTCGCGCTCAATGGCGCGCTCACCATCGGCACCCTAGACGGAGCGAACGTGGAGATCCGTGAGGAAGTCGGCGACGACAACATCTTCATCTTCGGCCTCACCGTGCCCGAAGTGGAGGCCCTCGACGCCAAGGGCTACTCGCCCTGGGACTACTACCACCGCGACGACGAGCTGCGCGCACTCGTCGACTGGCTCGGCAGCGACTACTTCACGCCCGGGGAGCAGCACGCCTTTGGCGCGCTCCACCACAGCCTCACCGGCGGCGGCGACCCCTACAAAGTCCTGGCCGATTACCGCGGCTACAGCGATGCCCACGCCCGCGCCGATGCCGCCTACCGCGACCCGAAGCGCTGGGCACGCATGGCGATCCTCAACACCGCACGCGTCGGCAAGTTCTCGAGCGACCGCACGATCCATGAGTACGCGCGTGAGATCTGGAGCCTGCCCTCCGTGCCCGTGCTTTGAAGGGATTACCCCGGCCAAACACCGCCTGACCCGCCACCGCGCGAGCCCCCGGGGGGAGCTCGCGCGACCTCGAATCAATAAAACACCTTGCGATCGAGCGAGCGGTACTGGATCGCCTCGAGCAGGTGTGGAGCTTCCAGGCTTTCACTCCCCGCCAAATCGGCGATCGTGCGGGCGACCTTGAGGATGCGATCGTAGGCCCGCGCCGAAAGCGAAAGCTGCTCCATGGCCTGCTGGAGCAGGTCGCCCAGCGTGGGGTCCAAGGGGATGTGCTGACGGATCTGCGCATGGCTCATGCGCGCGTTGCTCGTCGCGGGCGTGCCGCGGAAACGGGTCAACTGCCGATCGCGTGCGGCCTGCACCCGGGCGCTGATCGCGGCGGAGGACTCCCCGGGAGAACTGTTGCGCAGATCGGCGATCGTCACCGCCGGAGCCTCGATGTGGATATCGATCCGATCGAGCAGAGGGCCGCTGACGCGGGCACGGTAGCGCTGGATCTGCGAGGGTGAGCAACGACACTCGTGTTTCGGATCGCCGAGATAACCACACGGACACGGGTTCATCGCGGCGACCAGCATGAAGCCGCAGGGCAGAGTGATCTTGCCCGCGCTGCGACTGATCGTCACCGCACCGTCCTCCAGCGGTTGTCGCAGGACCTCCAGTGCGGAACGCTTGAACTCGGGCAACTCGTCCAGAAACAGCACCCCGTGGTGGGCCAACGAGATCTCGCCCGGGCCCGGAATGCTGCCCCCGCCGATCAGGCCCACATCCGAAATCGTGTGGTGCGGCGCCCGCACCGGTCGCCGGCCGAGATAGCGCGCCTCGCCGAGTGTTTGCCCCGCAGCGGAGTGAATCGCCAGCACCTCGAGCGACTCCTCCAAGGTCGGGGATGGCATGATCGAAGGCACCCGTTTGGCGATCATCGACTTCCCCGAGCCGGGCGGACCGATCAGCAGCAGATTGTGTCCGCCGGCCACCGCCACCTCGACCGCGCGCCGCACCGCGTGTTGCCCCTTTACCTCGGAGAAATCGCCCCCGCTCTCCGGCGCGGCCCTGCAGGCGGCGACCGCGCCAGGGTGGGAGCAGGGCTCCAGTTTCACCTGTCCCGCGAGGAAGCGGGCCGCCTGATCGAGCGATTGTATCGGATAAACAACTACACCCTCGACCAGCGCCGCCTCCGCCGCGCTCGCGGCGGGGAGCAGCAGACCACGGCACCCGAGCGCCCGCGCCAGGCGGGCGAAAGCCAGCGCCCCGCGGATCGGACGGGTGGCGCCCGAGAGGGCGAGCTCCCCCGCCACCAGATACTCCCCGAGCGAAGGCGCGGCCAGCTGGCCGGTGGCGGCGAGGATGCCGAGCGCGATCGGCAGATCGTAGATGGGCCCCTCTTTCCTCAAGTCGCCCGGGGCCAGGTTGATCGTGGTCCGCGTGCGCAGTCCGCCGAACCCCGAATTGGCCAAAGCCGAAAAGACCCGGTCGTCCGACTCCTTCACCGCGGCGTCCGGCAGACCGACGAGGATCAACTTAAAGTCGCCGGATTCGCCATGGTTCACCTCCACGTGGACGGGCAAAGCCTCGATCCCCTGGAGCGCGGCCGAAAGCAGCGTCGACAACATGGAGACCGTGCTGGGCTAAACCGTCAGGAGCGGGAGCCTTTGATCAAAGCCACGTTCCGCTCGATGGCATCGAGGTACGGGTTTCGGCGGGCGGGGTAGGGCAGCGCGAGGTAGCGGTACACTCCGGCAAACTCGTTCTCCAGGCGGGGTCGCACGAAGTCCCGCCAGAAACCCGCCGTCCCCGCCACCAAGGCGTCGGCCGAGGCGAACTGCCGGCTCTCCCGCGGCACGCGACTGTAGTCGTCCGCCTCCTCAAACTCCCGCCATAGCGCGGGGAGTTTCGCCGCGTAATCCGGCGCGGCCATCTGTCCGATGTAGTCCGCCGTGGCGACCATGCAGGCGCCGATCCGCGCCACCCCCGAATCGAACTTCGCTTTCTCGGGCCGGGCGTTCAGTCCCGTGCAACGGATCATGCCCACCACGTTTTCGATCTCCTCCCGGGACAAGCCGAGAGAGGGGAGAACCGAGGCCGCCAAGGCACAGCTGCGGAGCACGTGGCAGTGAGTGTACTTTGCCCCCGTGCCCACCTCGTCGCCTTGCGCCTTCAAAAACCCGGAGTCGTGAAACAAGATCGACGCCAGACCCAACTCCAAATCCCTCGGCACGGCCTTTAGGCCCTCGACCCTGAGGTAACCGCCGACCAAATCCACATAACAACGCGCCGCCTGAGAGGTGTGAGCGAGGTCGTGGTAGGCGAGATCGATCGGAAGATAGTTCCACACGCGACCCGCAAACAGATCGGAGACAAACGCGACCAAGGCGTCGACCCAAGTGGCGTTAAACCCGAGCCGATGCGCGGCTTGTCTCGCGGGCTCGAGATCCGACACGCCCGCCAACGGAGAATCCTCTTCACGACCACTGTGACGAAACGGCGTCAGGGATTGCACCATACAAGGGCGTAATGATTTGCGTGAGGTAGCGGCAAGCCCAATCTGGTCACCTTTGGCTCGATGATCATCGGACTCACAGGCGGTATCAGCTGCGGTAAATCTTCGGTCGCGGCGGACTTCTTTACTGAGGGATTTAAGACCGAGGACACCGACAGAATCGTCCGGGAGGAGGTCTTGCCGAACCCCCAAGTGATTCAGCTGGCCCTCAAGCGCTGGGGGCCGTCGGTGCTCGAAGTGTCTGCGCGGCCGCATGAGCCGTCGGAGCCGCGCTTGGCTCGACCGAAGATCGCCGAAATCATTTTTGAAGCCCCGGCCGAAAGGGGTTGGTGGGAATCGATCATCCACCCTCGAGTGCGCACCCTATGGCGATCCCGGGTGGCGGCCTCCCCCGCGCTGGATTGGGTGGTCGAAGTCCCCCTGCTCTTCGAGGCTGGCCTTGAAAAAGAATTTGATTTCATCGTCTGCGTCGGCGCGAATCCCCAAACCCAACTGGCCCGGGCTGTCGCGCGAGGTATGACACAAGCGCAAGCCGGCCGCCGCATCGCCTCCCAACTTCCCTTGGTCTCAAAACTTCCCCTTTCCCACGCCGTGATCTGGAATGATGGCGACCGAGATTTCCTCCGCCGGCAGGTGGCCCTGCTGGCTGGAGCCCTACGATCCGCCTAGAGCCTGCGCAGCTCCGCCGCTCGGGTCGCAGGGCCAGCGGCGCAGCCCGACCCACGCCGAGCCACGGGCTCGACTGGATTCTCCACTCGGTAGCACCCACGCCCCCAATTTTTCACGACAACCCTATTTCCCATGGACGAACTGGATCTCACTCCGAGCGACGCACCCGCGACCAAACTTCGCAAAACGCCGGCGAAGCGCGGCCGCGTCAAAGCTAGCGACGCAGGCTCGATCGACTCCGCCTCCTCGACGCCGTCAACCGAAACGGCCTCGGATCCCTCCTCCTCCGACTCGGTCCCGATCACGGGAGAAGCAGGTCAGGGGGCGGCCTCCCCGGACCAGGTCGGGGCACAGCCCTCGCGTCCCAGACGCCCTCGGACCCGCCGTCCCAAAGCCGGTCCCGGCACCGACGACGCCGCCCCTCAAGAGACGACCGAGTTTTTCTCCCCTGCCGCTTCCGACACCGAGTTACCCCCTCACCAAGACACAGACACGGGAAGCCGGCTCTACTCCTTCTCCCCCGATGAGGCGCCCGAGCAGGCCTTCGCAGACGGCATAAAGGACGAGCGACCCGAGGAACGTCCCCACTTCGTGCCCGACGCCTTGCGGGACCAGGCAACGACGCCTCCGGCTTCATCCTCGACCGACGCCCAGGCGGCGCCGGCCGATGAACGAGCCGCTCCGCCCAACACTCCGCCCGAACAGCCGGGAACAGGCGCGGGTCGCCGGGACGACCGAAAATCCTGGTGGGAACGCAAAAAGGAAAAGAAGCGGCAGAAGTGGCTCGAGCGCCAAGGCGGCGGGGCGCCCGGGGCCGGACCGCATGGGGGTCCGGCAGCCTTCGCGCCGCGTCCCGAACGCGCCCCGGCCCAGCCACCCCCGCCCGCTCTGCAGCCCGCGCTCGGGGCGCTCCCCGCGGACGAGCGCCTGGCCGATGCCGCCGCGCTCGAGGCGGTGGCGGAAGAGCTGGCGCGAGATCCCCAACCCCTCGACCTGGGCGCGATCCACGCCGCCTCCGCCGGTGAACTCGCGCAGCAGCTCCGCGCGCTCGGCGAGACGGTCGTCGGCATGCCGCCCCGTCGCGGCCTCGTCGAGCAGCTCTTCGCCTGGGCCGCCCGCGGGAATCGCGCCCTCCGGGAGACGGGCGTCCTGGATTTGACCGACGCCGGACACGGCTTCCTCGTTCACCGGGTCAACAGCTACCGGGTGTATCCGGAAAGCACCTACGTGCCTGCCGCCTTGGTGAAACGCCACGGCCTGCGCCGCGGCCAGGAAATCGAGCTGCTCGCCCGGGCCCCGCGCCAGGGCGAGCGTTGTCCCGCCGCCGTCCGCGCGATCACGGTGATGGGCACCACTCCCGAGGCGGCGCGGGAGGTGACCGCCTTTGAGGAGCTTGTTCCCTACTATCCCACCGCCCGCATCCTCGTGGAGGCGGCCGACATCCATAAGGACATTTCCATGCGGGCGGTCGACCTGCTCACCCCCATCGGCTTCGGGCAACGAGGCCTGATCGTGGCGCCGCCCCGCACCGGAAAAACCGTGCTGTTGCAAAACATCGCCAACTCCGTTTCGGCCAATTACCCCGACGCCACCCTGATCCTCCTCCTGATCGATGAACGTCCGGAAGAGGTCACGGATTTCCGCCGTCACACCAAAGGCGAAGTCGTTTCCTCCACCTTCGACGAGACCCCCGAGAGCCATGTGCATGCCGCCGAGATGGTCATCGAGCGCGCCCGCCGCCTGGTCGAGACCGGCAAACACGTCGTCATCCTGCTCGACTCCATCACCCGCCTCGCTCGCGCCTACAACGCCCTCGCCGGCAGCGGCGGCAAGACGATGTCGGGCGGTATCGAGTCCAACGCGCTCCAACGTCCGAAACGATTCTTCGGATCGGCCCGCAACATCGAGGGCGGAGGGTCGATCACGATTCTCGCCACCGCGTTGATCGACACCAACTCACGCATGGACGAAGTCATCTTCGAAGAGTTCAAGGGCACCGGCAACATGGAGCTCCATCTCGACCGCGGCCTCTCCGACAAACGCATCTTCCCCGCGATCAACATCGACCGCTCCGGCACCCGCAAGGAAGAGCTCATCTACCACCCCGACGAGATGCTGCGCGTCTACGGACTGCGCCGAGCCATGCAGGGCATACCCCCGGTCGAGGCCATGGATATGTTTATCCAACGACTTAAGAAAACCCGCACCAACACGGAATTTTTGTTGAGTCTGAATCGCTAAAAGCGCGTTTTAACGACCCCGTCCGCACGCTCCCGTGCGGACCTCGGCCTCCCCTCGCCATCCCCACGTGACCTCCGCCGACGATTTCGTCATCCAACTGGCCCTCGACAAGGGCGCCCTCACCCCCGAACAAGTCGCCGCCGCCCGAGCGGTCGTGGCAGGCCACACCGACCTCACGATCGCCCCGCCCAAGCTCCTCGACGTCCTCGTCGCCGAGTATGGCTTCAGCGGCAAACACGCCGCCAAGCTGCTGGCCGACGAGTTTGGCATGCCGATGATCGACATGGCCAATGTGCGCGCCTCGGGCGAGCTGATGGCCCTCATCCCCCGGCACCTCGCGGTCAAGTACAACGCCTTCCCCGTCAGCCGCGAGGGCAACACGATCCGCGTCGCGATCAGCGATCCGCTGGACGTCGACGCCATCGATAGCATCAGCCACTTCCTCAAACTCAACGTCGAGCCGGTGATCGCGCCCGCCGACGAGATCCGCGGCCACATCGAGCGGTTTTACGGCAAAGACGAGGAGTCCATGGAGAAGCTCCTCAGCGACATCTCCACCGGCGAAGAGGCCCAGGTCGTCGAAGGGGGCAACCAGCTCGATATCCCCGAAGGCGAAGGCGAAG
>JBILUB010000436.1:0-2666 GCA_044371245.1 Opitutaceae bacterium | reverse complement strand
GGCTCCCTCGTCGAGGCCGTCGTCAACCCGAACTCCGATCTCGTCGGCCGCAGCGTCCGCGATCTGAATTTTCGTCAACGCTACCGCATGGTCGTGCTCGCCCTCCACCGCCGCGGTCGAAACGTGCGCGAAAAGGTCGAGTCGCTCCCGCTCGCCGCCGGTGACGTCCTCTTGATGATGGGGACCGATCAGGCGATCGACGCGCTGCAAAACTCCTCCGACTTGGTCGTTTTTGACCGCGCCCGCACCCCCGCCCGGCCCAAGACCCGCTACATCCCTCTGGTGCTCGGAGTCATCGCCTCCGTCATCCTCGGAGAGGTACTCGGCCTGGTGCCCATCCATCTCGGCGCCCTCATCGGCTGCGTGGTCGTCTGCGCCGCCGGCTGCCTAACCACCAAGGAGGCCTACGACTCCATCGAGTGGCCCGTGCTTTTCCTCATTTACGCCATGCTTGCGGCCGGACTCGCCCTCGACCGCACCGGCGCCGCGTCCTGGCTCGCCCGCGGGCTCGTCGATCTGGTCCAGCCGCTCGCCTCCGAGGAGTACCGACCGCTCGTCGTCCTCGGTGCCATCTACCTCGTGACCACCGTCCTCACCGAGATCCTGTCCAACAACGCCGTCGCCGCGCTCATGGTGCCGATCGTCCTCGGCGTGGCCGCGCAGCTGGGCGTCGATCCCCGCCCCTTCATCGTCGCCGCCACTTTCGCCGCCTCCGCCGCCTTTGCCACCCCCATTGGTTATCAGACCAACACCTACGTGTATGGCGTCGGCGGATACCGGTTCGGGGATTTTGTCCGCATCGGAGTTCCGCTCAACATCGTCTGCCTCATCGTCGCCTTGGTCGTCATCCCCCGCATCTGGCCGTTCTAGGCCGGCGCAGGCGTCCGGACGTGGGACCGCCCTTCACCGGACCTTCTTTGCCCCCCGCGCGGCACGGGCGCTGCTCGGCGACGCCCATGCGACCACCACTCCCGCGTTTGCTAGCAGCCCTGGTTTTGCTCGGCGCCCTGATCCCGGGCTTGCTTCGGGCCGCGGATCTCCCGGCCCGCCCGCTGGCTCCTCGCGTCGTCATCCTTACGTTCTTCGAGATCGGGGCCGATACGGGTGACAAGCCCGGTGAGTTCCAACACTGGGTGGAGCGTGAGCGGCTGACCGAAATCCTGAGCCTGCCCGCCGCCCATCAGGCCGCCCGCCACAATCCCGAGGGCACGATCCTCGCCCTCTGCGCCGGCATGGGGACGGCCCGCGCCACCGCCTCGCTCATGGCCCTCGGGCTCGACCCGCGGCTCGATTTGTCGAAGTCCTACTTTCTCGTCGCCGGCATCGCGGGCGTGGACCCCGCCGACGCCTCCCTCGGCTCCGCCGCCTGGGCCGAATGGGTGGTCGACGGCGACCTCGCGCACGAGATCGATCCGCGCGAGATGCCCGCCGGCTGGACCACCGGCTACATCCCCCTCCGCCGCCACTTCCCTTTTCAAGCCCCCGCCGACGCGAGCGGCGGGGCGGCCTACCACCTTTCGCCCGGTTTGGTCGAAGGGGCCTTTCAACTCACCAAGGACACCCCGCTCGACGACACCGACGCGATGGCCACCCGCCGCGCGCTCTACACCGAGACCGAGGCCGCCCGCCGCCCACCCTTCGTCCTGAAAGGCGACACCCTCTCCGCCATGACTTATTGGCACGGACGCCTGCTCAACCAGTGGGCCAACGACTGGGTCGGCTACTACTCCGAGGGCCGGGGCAACTACGTGACCACAGCGATGGAGGACACCGGCGTACTCCAGGCCCTTTCCTGGCTCGAGCGGGCGGGACGGGCGGATCTGGGTCGGGTCCTTGTCCTGCGCACCGCCAGCAATTTTGACATGCAATGGCCCGGGGGTGATGCAGCGGAGAGCCTCTCCGGAGAAAAACTCGGCCCCGGTTACTCCGCCCTGCTTCCCGCCCTCGATCACGCCCACCGGGTCGGATCCCGGGTGGTCCACGCCCTGATCGATGGCTGGGAGCGCTACTCCCTCACTCCCCCGCATGCCGATCCCGGCAGCGGCAAACCCTGACCGGGATCGACTCGAAGCGGCCCGCGCGGACCACGTCTACTCGCCGGTTGAGATCGCGAAGAGCGCCACCGTGCCACGCAGCGGGTCGCCCACCCGTAGGAAATCCACGCTCGCGATTTCCACCTCCGGCCGCGGGTTTTCCCACTCGCAGACAAAAAGCGTCGTCCAGGCGATGCGATTTTGCCGCAGCACGGTCGGGATCGTCCAGGCGATGCGGGCCGCCGGCAACGCGGAGCGATCGTGGCTCCAGTGCGCGACATTCCGGCCGGCCACGATCGGCAATTCCGCACTCGTGCCGTCGACGTAGCGGATCACGTATTTGGCCAGGCCCTCCGTCTCCGCCTCCCGGCGCTGCTCGGCCGCCACGAACGCGGTGTGCAGGAAGGCCAGACGCGCCGCCTTCCGCCCGATCGCCAGACCCATCACATTTTCCTGCGGCGCCTCGCTCTGCCTGCCGCGAAGCGTGATCACACTCGGCATCTGGGTGTGGGCGTCCGGCTCGATCTGCCAGTTAACTCCTCCAAAAACCTGCATGCCAGAGGGCAGATGCTGCAGATCTTCGCCATAGCGCGACTCCTGAAAAAAGCGCGGACGCTGCAGGTGATTGCGGAA
>JBILUB010000435.1:0-2667 GCA_044371245.1 Opitutaceae bacterium | reverse complement strand
GAAATCGTTGAAGAGGTAGTATGTTTTCCGCAGGAGGAGTCGGATCCAGGTTGCCGGTTCTTCTATGAGCGTGTCGGCCAGGCGTTCGCGCCAGTGAGCGTTGACCACATCGATCGGAGCCTCGGGGTCGCCGCCGGTTTCGCGCGCGAAGAGAATTCGGGATTCAAGCAGGGTGGGGTTTCTGTGGACTTGAGAGGCGGCGACGTGCACCTGCTGTGTAAAGTAGCGGCCGTCCGTATCGGGCCGGTTAGCCGCCCAGAGGTTGTAGGCGCCTTGCGTGGGCAGGATGCGGAACGCTCCACCCACTTGAACTTGCCAGACCCCAAGCGCGATGAAGGGAAGAGCAGTCGCCAAACCTGCGGCCAGTAGGGACCGTGGTTTAGTGCCGAGCGAGCGATGCCCATGCACCAAGGCCCAGACGATGGGCAGAGCTGGCAGCAGGGTCAGCGACTGCGGGCGGACAAGGCCGCATACGGCCCAGGCGCCTCCGGCAAGGGCCAGCCGTCCCGTAAAGAGCGGGTTTGGGGGCGAGGGGGTGGATTTTTGATCCGGAAGGATCGCCACCAGACCAAGAAGGAGAGCGGTGTTGGCCAGCGTACCGTCCAGAATCTGGGTGGCGTAGTGGACGAGGACGGGATGGAGGGCGTGCAGGAGGCCGGCGATGAGCGCGGCCGGGGTGGAGGCGAAGGCGCGGCAAGCGAGTTTGGCCACCAGCGCGCTGTTGAGCGCGTGGAGCACGAGGCCGAGGGCGGTGCACAGAAAGGGGAGCAGAGCGTCGGGCGCTCCGAGGGCGGGAAAGATCGAGAGAAGAAGGGGGTAGCCCATGGCCCGGTAAAAGGGCTCGGCTGGAAGGGTGCCATGGGCGATTTGTTGTGCCAGTCCGAGCATCTCTCGTTCGTCGAGAACGGGCACGCGCCCCAGCGGAGTGGACCAGTACCAGAGGAGGTGAAAGCCTCCGTAGATGGCGGCCGCGGCCGCCGCAGTGGCGGCGGGAAATCGTCTCGGGGTCGTCAGAAGCACGCTCATCGAGGCACGCTCCGATCAGCGAAGAATGTTGTATTTAAAAATCGCATACAGTGCGCGGACGCCGTCGCGCCAGCCGATCTTTTTGCCTTCCTTGTAGGTGCGGCCGTAGTAGCTGATCCCGACTTCGTAGATCGAGATATCCGGGATCCGCGACACCTTGGCGGTGATCTCCGGCTCGAAGCCGAAGCGATCCTCCTCGATCACGATTTTCTCCATCACCTCCCGTCTCATCACCTTGTAGCAGGTCTCCATGTCGGTGAGATTCAGGTTGGTAAACATGTTCGAGAGCAGGGTGAGGAACTTGTTGCCCATGTAGTGCCAGAAATAGACGACCCGGTGCGGGCCGCCTCCCATGAAGCGCGATCCAAAGACCACGTCGGCCTTGCCCTCGAGGATCGGACGCAGGAGCTGGGGGTACTCCTGCGGGTCATATTCGAGGTCCGCGTCCTGGATCAGCACGATGTCCCCGGTGGCGGCGGCGAAGCCGGTGCGTAACGCCGCGCCTTTTCCCTGGTTGATCTCATGGAACAGGACCCGGTCGACCAGGGGGCCAAGCTCGGTCCGCAGGAGCTCACGTGTGCCGTCGTCGGAGTGGTCGTCGATGATCAGGATCTCGCGCCCCAGCTCGGGCGGCAGGGGCGCTGCCCGGACGGCCTCGACGATTCGCCGGATGGTGCGCACCTCGTTATAGCAGGGGATGACGACGGAGAGCTTCATGCACCGGACAACTTTATCGGGACAAGGGCGGCCCGGCCTTACAAGGGTTTATTATCGAGGGGTTTGTTGGTATCGAGGAGGCGGCGCAGATAGGCCCCGTAGCCCGACCGCCCATGAAGCGCGATCGAGGCCTCGAGGGCGGGACGATCGATCCAGCCCTGCACCCACGCGATCTCCTCGAGGCAGGCGATCTTGAGGCCTTGGCGCTGTTCGAGCACGGCGACGAACTGCGCGGCGTCGAGCAGGCTGTCGGGGGTGCCGGTATCCAGCCAGGCGGTGCCTCTCCCGAGGGGGACGACCCCCAGGCGACTTTGTGCGAGGAAGAGGCGTTGGAGGTCGGTGATCTCCAGCTCGCCGCGAGGGGAGGGGCGCAGGCCGCGGGCCAGCGCGGGCGCGTCCGCCGGGAAAAAATACAGTCCGGCAATCGCGTAGTTGGATTTAGGATACAGCGGCTTTTCCTCGATGGTGAGCACCTCGCCCTCGGCGCCGATCTCGACCACGCCGTAGGGCCGGGGGTCGGCCACGCGGGCGGCGAAGATCGTGGCCTGCTCCGTGCGCGCGTCGGCCGCACGGAGCTGCTCGGGGAGGTGTTGCCCGTAGAGGAGGTTGTCCCCAAGGGCGAGGGCGATGGGTTCGGAGCCTTCGAGAAAGCCGCAATCCGCGGCGATCGTCAGCGCCTGGGCCACACCGTCCGGGGTCGGTTGGACGGCGTAGCGGAGTCGGGCGCCGAAGCGGGCTCCATCGCCGAGCAGGCGCTCGAAGAGGGGGCGATCCGAGGGGGTCGTGATGAGGAGGATGTCGCGCAGGCCCGCCAGCAGGAGCACGGAAAGCGGGTAGTAGACCATCGGTTTGTCGTAAATGGGCAGCAGTTGTTTGCTCGCTCCGAGGGTCATCGGATAGAGGCGGGTGCCGGATCCGCCGGCG
>JBILUB010000434.1:0-2668 GCA_044371245.1 Opitutaceae bacterium | reverse complement strand
GGCTAAACCTTCGCGCTCAGCCCCGCCCCCGCTCCCCCGCCCATGCCCGTCCACCATCACCTCGTGGCCTTCGATCGCCCCCTTGTGGCCGTCGGCACCCCGGACGCCCCTCGCGAGTACACCGCCGCGGATCTGCTCGCCGCCCGCAGCGCCGGCCACCGCGAGGGAGGCGATGCGGCCCGCGGTCTCGTCGATCACCAACTCGTCGAGCTCAGGTCCGAGATCCAGGCGCTGCAACAGGGGCTGCTGGAGCGCCTCCGTCAGGCCCATGACGATCTGATCGGCCAGGTCCGCGCCGCGCTGCCCTGCCTCGCCGTCGAGATCGGCCGCCGTCTGCTCGCCGACCTCGAGCCTTCGCCCGACCTCGTCGAGCGCCTCTGCCGCCAGGCCCTTGATCAACTCTACCCGGAGCGCGCGGGCCTCGAACTCGTCGTCGGCCCCCACGACTCCGCCATCCTCGAAAACCTCGTGCCCTCGTGGCGCACCCACTTCCCCGACCTGCGCATCACCATCGACGACACCCTCCTGCCGGGCGACTGCCTCGTGCGCAGCCGCTTCGGCGTCACCGACGCCCGGGCCGAGTCCAAACTTGCCGCCCTCCGCCACGAACTCACCGGCCCCTGAGCCTCGCACCACACCCCGCCCATGAGCCCGGACGTCTCCGACCTCGTCGCCACCCTTCGCAGCCAGGTGCGTCACACCACCGCCCTGCGCCGTCTCGGACGCGTCACCGCCGTCACCGGCCTCGTCATCGAGTCCGAAGGGCCCAATGTCGGACTGGGCGAACTTTGCCTGCTGCGTTCCGAGCGCGACTCCTTCGAGGTCATGGCCGAGGTCGTGGGTTTTCGCGGGGAACGCGTCCTCCTCATGCCTCTCGGGGAGACGGGGGGGCTCCACGCCGGTTGTCCGGTCACCGCCTGCGATCGGCCACCCATCCCCTCGCCCGGCCCCGCGCTCCTCGGCCGCGTGCTCGACGCCCTCGGTCGCCCCTTTGACCAGCTCGGCCCCGTGCCTCTCCACCGCGCCCCCTCCGGTGCCGCCCGTCCCCCGCACCCCCTGCGCCGCCAGCGCATCCATGACGTCTTCCCCACCGGCGTCCGCGTGCTGGACGTCTTTACCCCCTTTGGACGGGGTCAGCGCCTGGGCCTCTTCGCCGGCTCCGGCGTCGGCAAATCCACCCTTCTCGGCATGATCGCGCGGGGAGCTCAAGCCGACGTCGTCGTCATCGCCCTCGTCGGCGAGCGCGGCCGCGAAGTCCGCGAGTTTCTCGAAAAGGATCTCGGCCCGGACGGTCTGGCCCGCTCCGTCGTCGTCGTCGCCACCTCGGACACCCCCGCGCCTCTTCGGCTCCGTGCCGCCACCACCGCCACCGCCATCGCCGAGGGCTACCGTGACGCGGGGAAGAATGTTCTCCTGCTCATGGACTCCGTCACCCGCTTCGCGATGGCTCAGCGCGAGATCGGCCTCGCCATCGGCGAGCCCCCCGCGACCCGCGGCTACACCCCCTCGGTCTTCGCGCTTCTGCCCCGGCTGCTCGAGCGCGCCGGCGCCGGGGAGACCGGGGCGATCACCGCGCTCTATACCGTGCTCGTCGAGGGTGATGATATGAACGAGCCCGTGGCCGACACGGTGCGCGGCATCCTCGACGGCCATCTGGTGCTCTCGCGCACGCTTGCCCACGCCAACCACTACCCCGCGGTCGACGTCCTCGAGAGCGTCAGCCGTCTGACCCGCGACATCTGCAGCCCCGAGGAGGTCGAGCTCGCGGCCCGCGCCCGCGAGCACCTCGCCCTGCATAAACGCAACGAGGACCTCATCACCGTCGGCGCCTACCAAGCCGGCGCCAACCCCGAGCTCGACCGCGCGGTCGCGCTTCACCCGGGGCTAAAATCCTTTCTCCGCCAGCCCGTCGACGAGGCCACCCCCCGCGCCGACGCCTACGCCCGACTCCATTCGCTCCTCGGCCAGTCATGAAACGCTTCCGCTTCCGCCTCGAGACCGTCCGCTCCCTTCGCGCCATTGCCGAGCGCGCCGCCCGCGAGCGCTTCGTCCTCGCCCAGGGTCGCCTCGCCGCCGCTCTCGCCACCGCCCGCGCCGCCGAGCAGCGCCGCCTCGCCGTGGCCGAGGCTCTGGCCGGTTCCCGGACCGGTTGTTTTTTGCCCTCGGCCCAGGTCGGTGGCTTGGCCGCCCTCGGTCAGGCCGAGCGCGACGCGCGCGAGGCCGAGCGTCTCCACCAGGAAGCCGTCGTCGACTCCGCCCGCGTGCGCGAAGAGTGGCTCGCGGCCCGTCGGCGCCTGCAGGCGGTCGAGCGGCTCGAGGAGAGGGCCCGCCGCGCCCACCGCGAATTCATGGAAAAAACCGAGCAGGCTCAGCTCGATGAAATCGCCACCATCGCCGCCGCCCGTCTGGGCCGCCTCACCTCATGAAAGCGCTCCTCTCTCCCATCCCCGCGCTCTTCCTCTCCCTCCTCCTCTCGGTCGGCGGCGTCTACTTCTGGTTTCAAGGCCAGCTCGCCCGTTTCGTGCAACTCGCCGCCGCGACCCGCGCCGAGCGCGCCGAAGCGGCCCGGCCCGAAAAGCCCTGGGATTTTTGGACCCCGGAGATGGAGCAGGTCGCCCGCGAACTGGCCGAACAGCGCACCCGGTTCGGTACCCGCGAGTCCGAACTC
>JBILUB010000064.1:0-9989 GCA_044371245.1 Opitutaceae bacterium | reverse complement strand
CTCCCCCACCACTATCACAACGGCGGCGTCTGGCCCTTCGTCGGCGGCATGTGGGTACGCTTCATCCATCGCCTCGGCTTCCACGAAGTCGCCGCCCGCGAGCTCCTGAAACTTGCCAAACTCAACCAACTCGGCCGCGACCAAGAGTGGGAGTTCAACGAATGGGCCCACGGCCAAACCGGCCGCCCCATGGGCAAAGCCTACCAAGCCTGGTCTGCCGCCAGCTTCCTCCGCGCCTGCCACGAGATCGAGGCCGATCCCGCCCACCTCGCCACCGAAGACTAACCCGCCCTTCCGCCTTTCCGCGTTTCCAATTTTCCAAATCTCCGCGTCTCCGCCTTTCCGCATTTCCAAATTTCCAAATTTCCGCGTTTCCGCTCTTCCGCCTCCCCCATGCCCACCATCCTCTCCTTCGGCGAGGCGCTCTGGGACTTCCTCCCTGAAGGCCTCTTTCCCGGAGGCGCCCCGACGAACGTCGCCTACCACCTCGCCCGCTTCGGAAACGACGCCCGCCTGGTCACCGCCCTCGGCCAAGACCTCCTCGGCGATGAACTGCTGCGCCGCCTCCGCCACTGGCGCCTGGAAACCAGCCTGATCGCCCGCCACCCCGCCCTGCCCACCGGCACCGTGATTGCCGAACTCGAGCCCGACGGCGACGCCCGCTACCAGATCGCCGCCGGCACCGCGTGGGATCACATCCCCGCCACCCCCGAAGCCCTGCGCCTCGCCGCGGCCGCCGATTGCCTCGTCCACGGCAGCCTCTCCCTCCGCTCCGCCCCGAACCGCGCGGCCCTCGAAAGCCTCCTCACCAGCCTCCGTCCCCGCGCCCTCCACGCCTTCGACGTCAACCTCCGCCCACCCCACGACGACCTGGACCTCGTTCGCGAGCTCGCCACCCGCGCCACCCTGCTCAAACTCAACATCCACGAAGCCGCCCGCCTCGCCGACGCCGGCGACCACGAGCAGCCCGGCGCCGAGCGAGACCACGCCCTCGCCCTGCACGCCCGGCACGGCTGCCCCCTCGTCCTCATCACCGCCGGCCCGCGCGGCGCCGGACTCCTCCGTGCCGGCCGCCACTGGACCTGGCAAGCCGGCCTCCCCACCGCCGTCGTCGACACCGTCGGCGCCGGCGACGGCTTTCTCGCCTGTTTTATCCACCACCTCCTCGCCGGCCGCTGCCCCGACGACGACTTGCTCGCCCGCGCCTGTCGACACGGCGAGTGGATAACGACCCAGCGCGGAGCGACTCCGCCCTACCCTCCCGCCGCCCCCTGACCCTCCCATCGACGCTCCCGCCCCGGATCCCCCCGGACACCGCCCCGTGCTGCGGTGTTTTCCGCCACGCCCCGGCACTCCTGCCCCTCCCCGCGACCGCCCTCCCACGAGGATCCCGCGCTTGGCGCCCAAACTGCTTTTTGGGACGCCAACATGCCCGCCCTCCACCGCCCGTTCCCCGCACTCCTTCCCCTTCTCGCCGCCCTGCTGCTCGCCGCCTGCTCCAAACCCGCCGATCCCGCGACCCCTCCCGCTCCCGCGGACCCCGCGCCCCCCGGACTGACCCGCCTCGTACTGCAGACGGACTGGTACGCCCAAGCCGAGCACGGCGGCTACTATCAAGCCGTGGCCAAAGGCTTTGATCGCGCAGCCGGCATCGAGCTCGTCATCCAGCAAGGCGGACCCGGCTCCTTCGGGACCCAGAAGGTGGCCACCGGACAAGTCGATTTCTCGATGAGCCGCAGCGACGACATCATGCTCGCGGTGCAGCAAGGCCTCCCTCTCGTCATCGTCACCGCGCTCATGCAGCACGACCCCCAGGCGCTGCTCCTGCACGAGTCGAACCCCGTCTCCAGCTTCGCTGACCTCGACGGCAAAAGCATCATGGCCACCCCCGGCTCCGCCTGGGTCGAGTATGTGCAACGCAACTACAAGATCCGCCTCAACATCATGCCCCTGAACTACGGGCTCGCCCAGTTCATGGCCGACCCGGGCTTTATCCAGCAGTGCTTCATCACCAACGAGCCCTACTACGTCGCCAAAAATGGCGCCCGCCCCAAGACCCTGCTCATCGCCGGGTCCGGCTACGACCCCTATCGCGTGATTTTCACCAACCGCCGCCTCCTGCGCGAAAACCCCGCCGCCCTGCGCGCCTTTGTCCACGCCTCGGCCCGAGGCTGGCATGATTTCCTCGAAGGCGACCCCGCCCCGGGCATGGCCCTGATCACGAAGGACAACGAGAAAATGGATGAAGAGTTCATGCGCTTCTCCATCGCCGAGATGAACCGCCACCGCCTCGTCGCCGGAGACCCGGCCAAAGGCGAGCGCATCGGCCTCCTCACCCGGGAGCGCCTGGAGGCGCAGTCGGCCACCCTCACCAGCCTCGGCATGCTCCCCGCCCCTCTCCCGGTGGAGAAGTTTGCCACCCTCGAGTTCGAGCCCCCGGTCCTCCCCTGAGCGGTGCCGCGCGAGCCGGCTGGGATGGCACGCTTGTAGTTCCTAAAGCACGACAGCCCTCCGGCGGCGCTGGTGGCACATCGGGTGCAATCTGACGAGCCCAGCACCCAGCACATGAAAAAACAAAATCGCCGCCGCCTCGCCGCCGCCTCCATCGGCACGCTTGTCCTCGCCCTCCACCCGGCCTCCGCGCAGGAGACCAGCCCCGTCAGCGCCACGACCGCCGCCGACAGCGAAGTCGTCACCCTCGAGGAATTCACCATCAACGAGACTTCGGTCGAGAGCGCCACCACGCTCCTCCCCACCTCCCGACCGGTGGACTCCCTCTACGGCTTTAATCGCAGCCTCGTCGACACCCCCCGGGCCGCGACCGTCATCTCTCCCCAAGTCATTTCCCAACGCGGCCTCGACGATGTCTACGATCTGGCCGCGCTCGTCCCCGGCTCCACCGTCACCAACTACTACGGCGTCCCCGGCATTCCGACCACCCGCGGCCTTTTCACCAGCATCTACTTCAACGGCATGCAGCGGGTCTGGAACCGCAACGGCTAGACAACACCCTCTTCGCCGGCCTCAACTACTTCTACCAAGAATTGGTCAACTTCGACACGCGCGGCGGCGTCGCCGTCCCCCAGCGCGGCTCCGGCGTCGAGTTCGAGATCGCCTACGAGCCCAACCGAAACTTCAGCATCACCGCCAACGCCACCTGGCAGGAGCACTACTACCGCACCGCCACCCTGCCCGGCGGCTTCGCACCCCTTTCCGACGCCGATATCGTCAACTTTGCCGGCATCTTCACCTCGGACTTTGGCGGCCGACCCAACCCGGGCGGCCCCCGCTTCGGCATCCCCGAGTGGACCGGCAGCGTGTTCGCCAAATACCAATTTGACAACGGCTTCGGCGTGAGCGGCGGCCCGGTCCTAGTCGACTCCGTCTGGGCTAATCCTGACAAAACGATCAAGCTGCCCGCCTACGTCACCCTCGGAGCCTCGGTCTTCTACATCCAGCCCACCTGGGAGGTCATGCTGGCCGGACGAAACCTCACCGACGAGCTCTACTTCCAGCCCTCCGATTCCTTCGCGGCCAACGCCATCGTCATGCCCAGCGAAGGCGTGAGCGCCCAGCTGAGCTTCAAGTACAAGTTCTAAAACACCCGCCCTCCCGCAACCCCCACTTACCCCAAACTCGCCCCGACCCGGATCGATCCGGCCGGGGCTTTTTCGTGGCGTGGTCCGATGGGGTGCGGAGCGGATGGGCGCGCCGCCCGACTCCTGATCCGGGAGCTGGTAACGCCAGTCCTCGGTGAATCGCGCCAGACGCGGCTCCGCCCCTTCCATTCCTCGGCGGACTCTCCCTCGCCCGGCACCCCGCCCCCGCGCCTCCGCTCAGGGAACCCCGCCCGCCAGCGAAAAGTCTACCCACCGCGCCATCTCCCCCAGCGCCGCACCCGAGCCAGGGCGCGATTTCTCCAACGCCGCCGCCTGCGCCTCCCACGTCCCCCGCGTCATCGCTCCCATCGTCTCTTGCTCGGCTGTGAGCAGAGGCACGATCGCGCGCAGCGAAGCCCGCAGATAGTCGCGCGGCAGATCCCGCGCGTGCGTCTCGTGGATAAAATCGGCCACCCCGTCGGGCCCGGCCGCCGCCCGCACCCAGCCCTCTCCCGCCGCGACGAGAAATGCCCGCAGCGCCTCGCCGCGCGTCGCCAGCGTGCGCTCCGACACGAAATACACCTGCGAATAGGCCCGGTGCCCGTGCCGCCGGTACTCCAGCGCCCGCACCCGGTGCCCCTGCAGCACGAGCTTCACGTATTCATCCACCAGATACCCCTGTTTCGCATCGTAGTCGCCCGCCAGCAGGCCCTCCATCCCGTAGCCCGACACCGAGACCCGCAGCCGAGCACGATCCAGCCCCGCACCCGCAAGCACCGTATCGAGCGCCTCATGCCCGTCATCGTGGATCGAGATGTGTCGACCGGCCAGATCGCGCGGCTCCACGATACCCGACTCCTCCCGACTGATCAGCCCCAGCGGCGAGGCCTGAAACATCGCCCCGATCGCCACGATCGGCAGCCCCTGGGCGCGGCCAGAAAGAAACAGCCCTCCCTCGACCGAGCCGATCATGCCCTCCGTCTCCGCCACCGTGCGCGCGAAGCGCTCGTAGGGCAGGTCGCCCAGCGGACGGATCTCCACCGCCAGCCCCTTCGCCGCATACAGACCGTCCCGCTCCGCCACCAGCAGACCGGCAAACTGCGAGTTCAAGCGCCAGTCCAGCTGCATCACCAGCGGCGCTTCCGCCGCCCGCAGCGCCAGCACCATCACTAAACCGACGCACCAAAATCGAATGGTCGTTTTCACGCTCCTCACTCCGCCCCCTCTGCCAGGATGAATGCCCGCAACTCGTTCAACTGCTCGTCCGAGTAGTGCGGATGCGCCGTCATCTGCGCCGACGCATTCAGCTTCTTCGGCTCACGGACATAGGTTTTGAAGTAGCTAGAATTGTGCTTCGCGTAGGCCTGCAAAACCGCGAAAGGCCGCCCCCCCTTCGTCCCGCCGATCTCCTCTCCCGGACCCTTGTGGCAACTGTAGCAGGAGTTGACCCAGAGCTCCCGCCCCCGCAGCGCCGCCGGCGAGAGCGCCGCCCAGTCCCCCCTCGCGAACGGCGCAAACTCCTCCGCCTCCCGCACCAGCTTGATCGCGCTCACCCCCCAAGGCTGCTTGTGGGAGATATCCAGCAGCTTGCCCACTCCGGGCGTCACTTGATCGCTCACCGTGATAACGTAAGGGCCGGGGTTAAAACTCAACCCATCCGGCGGCCACCGGTCCGGGCCCGCGCCATTGATCTCCAGCACGAGATAAGGGCGCCACGTGTCGATAAACTCATCCGGAAAAACCGAGGCATACCCGTCGGTGCACGTCGCCGTCACCGCGTCAAAACCCGCCGCGATCGGCAGCCGCTCCAGGACCTCCCGCAGAAACACGATTCGCACCCGCTGCCTACCCGGAAGAAACTCGCCCTCCGTCTCGATCTCCTGCCCCGGCAAGGCGCGGAGATCCTCCCAACGCACCCAGCGGCGCTCGCCCGCGGCCACCCCCTCGAGCAGCCCCGAGACCTCGAGATCGGTCGCCGCCTCCCGCGCCGCCAGCAAGGGCAGCGGCTCCCCTCGCGCCCACGCCGCCGCCCCACCCACCAGACCCCACCACGCCCACACCACGATTTGCCACGCCTTCATCACATGTATGCTTTCCAAAAAATCCGCCGCGGGGATGAGGTCCACGCCAGAGCCACCCGCGTGAGTGCTCTGCCGCGCGGCACAAAAACGTGCCGCACCCACCCCCAGCAGGCCCGACGCCGAGCCCCGGCGCCCGACTGGTGTTTTTGCACAAACATCAGGCCATCCCGCCGGCCAGGCTCGGATGCCTCCCCCCGCCCCACCGTGGAAACACTCCGAGGAGCGGGAATGGCCCTCGCCCTGCTCGACGCCATTCATGGTCAAATCACTTCGCGCCCCCGAACCGATCGCCGAGATCCCCTTCGACCGCTATCACCAAGGCCACCGCAGCCCCGGCGCCTTTCACGTCTTTCGCTACGAAGAGAGCCTCGACCCCCGCCAAGTCCGCTCCCACCCCCACCGCCACGATTTTTTCCAAATCCTCTGGCTCGACGAAGGGCGCGGCACGCTCCGCTGCGACCTCGCCACCTACGAGTTTTCCGGCCCCACCCTCGCCTTTTTCGCGCCCGGCCGCCTCCACGCCTGGAACCACGAGATCGAGCCCCGCGGAGTCATGTTCGGTTTCCCCGCCTCCTTCTTCAACGCCGACGCCGACTACCCCGGCCTCCTCGGCCGCCTCCCCTTCCTCCACGAAGTCGCCTGCCCCTTGCTCGCCCTCGCCGGCTCCGACGCCGCGGACATGGCCCGGCATTTTGCCCAGCTCCTCTCCGAAGCCGCCCGCGAGATGCCCGGCCGCGACGATATCGTGCGCGCCTACATCACCATCATCCTGAGCAAGACCCGCCAACACCTCCTCACCCGCGAACACGTGGCGCGCGTCGAGCCCGGCCCCTCCGCCTTGCCCCAACGCTTCCGCATCGCCCTCGACAAAAACTTTCCGAAACTCCTGCGCGTCTCCGACTACGCCCGCCTCCTCCAGGTGTCCCGCTCCCACCTCAACGAGGAACTGCGCGCCCACACCAACCGCTCGGCCAGCGACCACATCCACGACCGCATCCTTCTCGAGGCCCGTCGTCTCCTCGTCTACTCGCCCCTCACCGTCGCCCAGATCGCCTACGAGCTCCAGTTTCAGGATCCATCCTACTTCGGACGCTTCTTCCGCCTCCGCACCAAGCTCTCCCCCGGCGCCTACCGAGAGCAGGAACAGGCCCGCCTCGCCCGCGCCTAGCCCGCGCCCAGCCCCACACCATGCCCCGGATCCTCGCCGCCCTGCTCCTCGCGGCCCTCCTCGGCCCCGGCTGCGCGCCGCGCGATTCCGCCGCCCGCCCTCCCTCCCCGGCCGGCGAAACGGACGCCGCTCCCGCCGCCACCCTCCTCATCGTCCAGCTCGACTGGGTGCCGGAGCCCGAGCACGGCGGCTTTTTTCAAGCCCAGGCCCGCGGCTGGTTCGCCGCCGCCGGACTCGAGGTCGAGCTGCTGCCCGGCGGGGCCAACACCTTCGGCCCTCAGAAGGTCGCCACCGGCCAGGCCCACCTCGGCCAGGCCGACAGCACCACCACCCTGCTCGCCATCGCCGAGGGCCTGCCCCTCGTGCACGTCGGCGCCGTCTTTCAGAACGACCCCTCGGTGCTCATGCTCCACGCCGACAACCCGGTGACCGACTTCGCCGACCTCGCGGGCAAGACCATCATGGCGCGACCCGAGTGGGTGTTTCTCCCGTATTTGAAAAAGAAATACGGCGTCGCGCCCAACATCATCCCGCAAAACTTCCAGGTGGCCAACTTCATCGCCGACCGGGACTTCATCCAGCAGGGTTTCTATATCGCCGAGCCCTACCACATCATGAAAGGCGGCGCCGCCGAGCCCCGCTACCTCTACGTCTGGGACGCCGGCTTCGACGCCTACACCGCACTCTACGCCAACCGCGCCTGGGCCCGCGCCCACGGCCCCGCTCTCCGCGCCTTCCTCGCCGCCTACGCCGCCGGCTGGCGCGACTACCTCGAGGGCGACCCCGCCCCCGGCCACGAGCTGATGAAACAGGCCAACCCGAACAACACCGACGCCTTCCTCGCCTGGTCGCGCGAGATGATCCGGAAGGAGCGCCTCGTCGGCGGCCGCGCCCACCCGGCCGAAGACCTCTCCCGCGCCGTGCGGATCGAGCCCGCCCGCTTCGCCGGGCAGATCACCACACTTGAGGACCTGGGCCTCGTGGCACCGGGCAAACTCACGCCCGACACCGTCATGACGACGGAATTCCTGCCCTGAGCATTCGCCCTCCGACCTCCGCTGCACTCGCTCCGCTCATGCTTCTCCACCGCGCCCGCGTCCCCCTCGCCTGCCTCCCTCCCGGCTTTCACTCCCGGGACCCGGAGCTCGAACCCTGGGCCGAGGTGGATATCCATCTGGACGAAAAACTCATCCGCTCCGTCGCCCCTTCCACCTCCCCCACGCCCCGCGCCGGTCTCGAGCCCTCGCCCGCTCACGACCTCGGCGGCGTGATCGTCTTCCCCGGCCTGCTCGACTGCCATACCCACCTCGACAAAACCCACACCTGGCAACGCGCCCCCAATCCGACCGGCGAGTTTTGGGACGCCATCACCGCCCTCGGCGCCGACGGCGCCCGCTGGACCGAGGAGGACGTGTACCGCCGGGCCTCCTACGCCCTGCAGTGCGCCCACGCCCACGGCACCATCGCCCTCCGCACCCACCTCGACACCTGGGGCACACGCGAATCCCCGGCCTACGCCGCCCTCGATCGCCTGCGGACAGAATGGGCCGACCGCATCACCCTCCAGACCGTCACCCTCTGTAATCTTCAAGCCTTCGCCGACGGCGAGGCCGGCAGCATCATCGAGTTCACCGCCAAACACCGCGCCACCGCGCTCGGCGGCTTCCCCCAGCCCAACCCCGAGCTACCTCGTCAACTCGACCACCTCCTCTCGGCAGCCCGCGATCTCGGGGTCGGGCTCGACCTCCACGTCGACGAAAGCGGCCTGCTCCACGCCGAGTGCCTCCGCGCGGTGGCCGAGGCCGTGTTGCGGCACGAGTTTCCCCACCCCGTCGCCTGCGGGCACAACTGCTCCCTCTCGATCCAGGATCCCGCCCGGGCCGCCTCCACGCTCGACCTCGTCCGGGCCGCCGGCATCCGCCTGATCACCCTGCCGCTCTGCAATCTCTACCTCCAAGGTCGCACCCGCGGACCCCTGCCTCCCGGCGCGATACCCGGCGCCCGAGGCGCTCCCCGCACCCCGGGCTGGCGCGGACTTATGCCGGTGCACGAAGCCCTCGATCGCGGCATCCCGGTCGCCGCCGCCAGCGACAATGTCCGCGACGCCTTTTACGCCTGGGGCGATTACGACCTGCTGGAAGTCCTGCAGCAGACCGTCCGCATCGGCCATCTCGACACCCGGCTCGCCGCGGCCCCCGCTCTGGTCACGACCGGGCCGGCCACCGTCATGGGACTTCCCGATCACGGTCGCATCGCCCCCGGCGCCCCCGCCGCCCTCATCGTCACCGAAGCCTCGACGCTCAACGAGTTTTTCGCCCGCTCCGCCGCCCCCCGCCGACTCGTGCGGGACGGCCGCCTTCTGCGCCCTTCCGCGCCGCCCTACAGCGCGCTCGGCGAGTAGTATCCCGGGAGTCGATACGGATCCCGTCCGGATTGGCACATTCGCCGTCTCGCTGGTCCGGCACCGGCGCTGGCCCCTTCCCTGCTTTGAGGGCGGAAGCCATGCTCGCCCCCCGTCTCGCCAAAATCGCCCTCCTCGCCGCCTCCGGGCTGTTTTTCCTCATCGTCGTGCTCAACAACGCCGTCTTCGACTACCCGTCGAACTACGCCTTTGTGCAACACGTCCTCAGCATGGACACCCTCTTCTCCGGCGAGTCGCAGCGTTGGCGCGCCTTCCCCGATCCCACCCCGGAGGACGGCAGCTATTGGTTCCACCACGCCTTCTACTGGAGCATCATTCTTTGGGAAGCCGCGGCCGGGGCCCTTTGTTTTGCCGGAGCCTGGAAGCTTTGGCAAAATCGCCTCGCCTCCGCCGCCGCCTTTCACGCCGCCAAGTCGCTCGCCGTCTACGGACTCACCCTCACGCTCCTCCAGTGGTTCACCGCCTTCATCACCGTCGGCGCCGAGTGGTTTCTCATGTGGCAAAGCTCGACGTGGAACGGCCAGGACGCCGCCGCCCGGATGTTTATGATCTTCGGCATCATCCTCCTGCTGGTCGCCCTGCGCGACGAAGAGTTGCCCGCGGCCTGAAACCATCCTCCTGCGCGCCGGCCCCCGCCCGGCCCGGCACGGGCGCCCCGCCCCTTCGCCGGCGGACGCTTCCCCTCGTCCGCCGTCTCGACTAGACCGACCCCCGATGTT
>JBILUB010000063.1:0-9994 GCA_044371245.1 Opitutaceae bacterium | reverse complement strand
GGTAGCCGGCGAAGTCGGCGATGACATGCTTTTTCCAGGCATGGAGCGCTTTCATGTCCATCCGCGCTCCGGGCGGGATGCGGACGCCGAAGCGGGCGGAGTGGCGGGCGTGGTGAAGGAGCTCGGCGGCGTGCAGAAGCGTCTTCGAGGGCATGCAACCCTTCAAAATGCATAGTCCGCCGAGCGCGGCGGCGCCATCGACGATCGCGACACGTTTGCCGAGGTCGGCGGCGACGCGGGCGGCGTTGAAACCGGCGGAGCCGCCGCCGAGTACAAGTAGGTCAAATGGTTTCATGAAGGTATCGGATGCGGGTAGGGCCGGCACTCGGGTCGGTCGGAGATGGGAGGTGGTCGCGGGAGAGTGAGCGAGGCAGAGGATTCCTCGCGGAGGCGGGCGAACGGACGTCGAGGTGGGTGGGGATGAAGGATGGCAGGGAACTCCGGATCACTCCCGCAAGGTATGGCTCCGCCGCGAAGCGGCTAGCCGCGTTTCGGACCCCATTTGCGGTCGTTTTTCAATTCGAGCCTTCGCGTTTCGACCTGGATGCCGGCGACCGCGGGATGGCGGCGGAGGGGTTTGTAGGCGTCGGGATGGAAACGAAAACCTAGGGCGCTGCTGGCTTCGCCCAGCAACGCGACCCGGTTTTCGAAGACAAAGCCGAGGTCGATGCGGGTGTCGCCGGGGTTTTGATCGAGGGTGGAACGCAGGAGGCGGACAAAATCGGACGCGAGGGGATGGCCGGGATGAAGTAGCCAAACGAGTCGCTTCAAGTGGGTGACCGTGTAGCTGGAAAGTGGATACGCCTCCTTCACGTTGATCCGCGGGCCCTCCTGCCCGACAATGATGTTGCCGAGCACGCAGATGAGGGCGTTTTCCGCGAGCACGCCGCCGTGGGCGGCGAAGGCGTCGGCAAACATGTTGAGGCCGACGGTGGCGGTGCGAGTCTGGAGGCTGAAGGCCATCCACGGACGATTGTCCTTTTTCGCCAGTTTCTTCTGGAGCGAGCCGGCGATGCCGCAGAGGCGAAACTCGGTGCGGTCGTCCTGTTCGAGCAGTTCGGAAACCGGATAGGTATCCAGTGCCTCGGTGAGGCCCGAATAAGAATCAAGCGGATGGCCCGAGACATAAAAGCCGAGCAATTCCTTCTCAAACTGGAGAAGAGTCGAGGAGTTGAAGGCGAGGGTGGTGGTCGGGCCCTTGTTTTTGGCGGTGATGGTGGGTGACAAGGCCGGAGGAGTCGTCGCGGGGCTGAGCAGATCACCCAGCGCCGGCGATGAATCGACCCGCCCACGTTCGTTCGTCTGAAGTGGTACGGTGTTGCCGCTTGGTGAGGACAGACGGTGGCGGAGGATTTGGTCGAACTCGCGGCGTAGTTGATCGAGCGGAGGCGGCGACTGAGGGGCGTCGAGCTCGATGCCAAAGTCGAAGGAGATGGTCTCCGCCTTGGGGGCGTTGTTCGCGGGTTTTACGGGGAGGTCGGCTTTACGCATTGCGGGATACTTGCGGACCAGGTCGGCGAGGGCCTCGAGATGGGCGTCGATGGTGCGATAGAGTTCCTCGCGGTCGGCGCGCGAAAAATCGAAGGCACCGGTGGCGACGAGGCACTCGAGCACGCGTTTGTTCAGGGCGCGACTGTCGACGCGGAGGAGGAAGTCGCGAAAATCCGTGTAGGGGCCCTGGGCATCGCGCTCGGCGATGATCTTTTGGCCGGCCTGTTCGCCCACGCCCTTGATGCCGGCGAGTCCGAAACGGATCACCCCGGCGGTTTCGCCGGGTGCCGGGCCCTGTTCGGTGCGCGGTGCGCCCTCCGTCACGGGGTGGGTTTTGTCGGGGGTGGTGTTTTTGAAGACGGGGGTGAAGGATTCGCGCGATTCGTTCACGTCCGGTCCTAGCACGGTGATGCCCATTGCCTCGGCTTCGGCGATGAAGTGGGAGACTTTTTCGGCGTTGCCCAGTTCAGCGGTCAGCACTGCGGCCATGAACTGAACCGGGTAGTTGGCTTTCAAATACGCCGTGTGGTAGGCGACGACGGCGTAGGCGGCGGAGTGGGATTTGTTAAAGCCGTACTGGGCGAATTTGTTGAGCAGGTCGAAAATCTCGTTCGCCTTGGCCGCCGGGATGCGGTGGAGGCGTTCGGCTCCGTCGACGAACTTGACGCGCTCCTTGGCCATGGCGTCGGCGTCCTTCTTGCCCATGGCGCGTCGGAGCATGTCCGCGCCGCCGAGGGTGTAGCCGCCGATGACGCGTGCACACTCCATGACCTGTTCCTGGTAAACGATGATGCCGTAGGTCTCCTTCAGCACCGGTTCCAGGAGTGGGTGGGGATAGACGACACCGGCGGGGTTCTTTTTGCCTCTGGCGTAGTCCGGGATGAAGGCCATGGGGCCCGGGCGGTAGAGGGCGGAGATGGCGTTGATGTCGTCGATGTTGGAGATGCCGACCTGGCGGGCGGCACCCTGCATGCCGCCGGACTCAAGTTGGAACACGCCGATGGTTTTTCCGGCGTTAAGCAGTTGGTAGGTGCGGGGGTCATCCAGTCCGCGGGAGTCGAGCTGGAAGTCGGGATCGGCGGTGCGGCGGACGTTGCCCACGGCGTCCTCGATGACGGTGAGGGTTTTCAGTCCGAGAAAGTCCATCTTCAGGAGGCCGAGTTTGCCCACGGCCCCCATGTCGAACTGGACGGTGACATCGCCCTCCTGGGAGGTGAGGGGCACAAATTCGTCGAGTGGTTGCTCGGTGATGATGATGCCGGCGGCGTGTTTGCCGGTGTTGCGCACCATGCCTTCGAGAACGAGGCCTTGGTCGATGATCTTTTTGGCGACGGGATTTCGATCGTACTCGTTTTTCAGTTCGGCCGATTTCTTCAGGGAGTCTTCGAGGGAGATGTTCAGCTCGTCCGGGATCATTTTTGCCAGTCGGTCGGCCTCGGCAAAGGGGAGGTCGTGGACCCGCGAGACGTCGCGCACCACCATCTTGGCACCGAGGGTGCCGTAGGTGATGATGTTGGCCACGCAGTCGCGGCCGTATTTTTCGCGCACGTAGTCGATGACCTCGCCACGGCGGCGCATGCAAAAGTCGATGTCGAAGTCTGGAGGAGAAACGCGTTCGGGGTTGAGAAAGCGTTCGAAAAGCAGACCGAAACGGATGGGGTCGATGTCGGTGATCCCGAGGAGGAAGGCGACCAGACAGCCGGCGCCGGAGCCGCGCCCCGGGCCGACCGGGATCTGGTGTTCGCGCGCCCAGTTGATGAAATCCCAGACGACCAGGAAGTAGTCGTCGAAACCGGTGACGTGGATGATGGAGAGTTCGTAGCCGGTGCGCAGGACCAGGAGCTGCCCGGGCTGGAGTCCGGAGTAGTCGGGAGGAGCCGGTTTCTGACCGGGGGGGAGATCGCGTAGCTTTGCCAGGCGTTCGGCGACCAGCGGCTCGACGGCGATCGCGCGGTAGTCGTGGCCATAGCGTGTATTCAGGCCTTTGATACAGAGGTCCAGCAGGTAGGAGTGGGCGGCGGCCCGGTGGTCGGTGTCGCGGGCCTTTACGTCGAGAGGGAGAGGATAACGGGGATAGCGTTCGGAACCCTTGGGGAAGGGGATCTTCACCTCACACATCTCCGCCACGAGTCGCGTGTTGGTGAGGGATTCTGGAATCTCGCCGAAGAGCTTCCCCATCTCGGCGGCGGACTTCAGATAGAAGGAGGTCGAGTCGAAGCGCATGCGATTCGACTCGGCGACCTTGGATCCGGTTTGGATGCAAAGGAGGGTATCGTGGGACGAGGCGTCCGATTCTTTGACGTAGTGGACGTCGTTTGAGCAGATGGTGCGGAGCCGGTACTTTTCCGCGAGGCGAAGGAGTCCGGGGATGATTTCCCGTTGCTCGCGGATCCCGTGGTCCTGCAACTCCACGAAGTAGTTTTCCCGGCCGAAAATCTCGACGTAGCGAGCGCAGGCGGCGTCGGCCTCGTCCTCGCGCCCATGCATCAGATGTTGGCAAACTTCCGAGGCGAGGCAGCCGGTGAAACCGATCAAGCCCTTGGCGTAGGTCGCCAGGGTGGGGAGGTCGGTCCGGGGCTTGTAGTAGAAGCCCTTGAGGTGCGCGTCGGAGACGAGTTTCAGCAGGTTCTGGTAGCCCTCGAGGTTTCGCGCGAGTACCCCGAGGTGGAAGTAGCTTTTCCCGTCATCGGACTTGCCGGATTTTTCAAGGCGTGATCCCGGAGCGATATAGAGTTCGCAGCCGACCAGGGGCTTTAGGTCGTGACTTTTCGCGGCGTTGAAGAACTCGATCGCGCCAAACATGTTGCCGTGATCGGTGAGGGCGACGGCACACTGTCCGAGCTCCGCGGTGCGCTTCATCAGGCGATCAATTTTGCAGGCTCCGTCGAGCAGGCTGTAGTCGCTATGGACGTGGAGATGGACGAAATCTGAGGCTGCGATCGACACGGCGGCAAAGGAGAGTGTCCGCTCTCCGTCTCGCAAGCGTGGACACTCTCGTGGGCACGCGCGCGGGTGAGTGGGCGGGCGCGGGAGGGGGAGGGATCCGCGGGGCGCGCGTTGGCGGACCTTAGCCGACGGCCACCGACCGCTGGCGCTGCTCTTCGGCGCGGAGGGACGGGTGTGGTGGCGGGTCGTTTACACGTCGAGCTAGATCCGGAAAGCCGGCTTGACAGCGAACCTAGCCACCGGTGTTTTCTCCCTTTTTCAATTCCACAGCCCTCGTCCTAAGACCTTCCATGGCCCTCAAAATCCGTCTCTCCCGCATCGGCTCGACCCACAATCCCATCTACCACGTGGTGGTTGCCGAAGCCCGTTCCCGCCGCGATGGCGCCGCGACTGAAATCCTTGGCACCTACAGCCCGCGCGCGAAAAAAGATGCCCTGACTCTGGATGTCGCTCGCGCCGACTACTGGATGTCCAAGGGCGCATTGCCGACCGACACCGCCAAAGGTTTGATCAAGACCGCCCGTAAAGCGGCCGTGTCCGCCTGATCGCGAGAGCGAGCAGTGTTTAGATCCCACGTCTTTGAAGGGCCTCGGAGTTGGACTCCGAGGCCTTTTCATGAACTGAGCCGCGGAAGCGAACCATCACGCTTGGTGGGCGGTGAGAGGGTAGGCTCGGTTCGGATTACTTTAAACCCCTATGACACTTCAAATCGATGTCCTGACGCTCTTTCCGAAGATGTTGGACGGCTTTTTGGCCGAGAGCATTTTGGGGAAAGCGATCGAGTCGCAGCGGCTGGGGGTGAGGGTTCACGATCTTCGTGCATGGTGTACGGATAAGCATCGGACGGCGGACGATCGGCCTTTTGGTGGCGGCTCGGGCATGGTGATGAAACCTGAACCGGTGGTGGCTGCCTTCGAGCAGTTGCAAACTCCGGGATGCCGACGCATCTACCTGACTCCGGATGGTCAACCGTTCGGTGAAAAGCTGGCGCGAGAGCTCTCGGTCCAAAGTCATCTGATCTTTTTGAGCGGCCACTACGAAGGCATCGATCAGCGGATTCGCGACCTGGTCATCGATCAGGAAATCAGCATCGGCGATTACGTACTGACGAACGGCACCTTGCCGGCTGCGGTGGTGATTGATGCCTTGGCTCGTTTCATCCCCGGGGTACTTGGGGACGAAAATTCGTTGACACACGAATCCTTCACCGGTCGTTTGCTCGACTTCCCGCAATACACGCGCCCCGCCGAGTTTCGAGGTCAGTCCGTGCCGAAGGTTCTTCTTTCTGGAAACCACGCTGAAATCGAAAAATGGCGACTCGCGAGACGTGTGGAAAAAACCCGCTCTGTTCGACCCGATTTACTCGCCAACGACTAACACCTTTACCGCCCTACCGTTATGAATCCGATCATCAAAGAGATCACCACCGCCCAAATTCGCTCCGTTCCCCCTTTCAAGGTGGGCGACGGCGTCAAGGTGCATACCAAAGTCCGCGAGGGCGACAAGGAGCGCGTGCAGCTCTTTTCCGGCATCGTGATCGCCCGCAAGGGGAGCGGTATCCATGAGACCTTTACCGTTCGCCGCATCAGCTATGGCGAGGGCGTCGAGCGCGTCTTCCCCGTAAATTCCCCCAACATCGAAAAGTTGGAAGTGGATCGTGAATCCGAGACCGGACGCGCCCGCCTCTACTACCTCCGTGATCGCAAGGGCAAGGCCGCCATGCAGGTCAACGTCAAGCGAACCGACAACACCGCTTCGACTGGGGCCTGAAGAATGGCATCAACGAGGCGGCTCTCCCCCCCCCTCGTTCTTTTCCCGCCTCCAGCAGAGGGGCGGGCTTTTTTGTGCTCCGCGGGCTCGGCTTGATGGCTGCCAAGGAGGGTCAGGGATGACGCTTCTCCATTTCCCGCTGCGTTCTCGCGGGAGCGGAGGGCGCTTTCCCCATGAGGAGACCTGAGGTTAACTCCGCCTCTTTTTCATGACCTTTGTGCTTTCCCCTCAAGCTTCCGACCGTCTACTGCTCACCTTTTAGTCTGCAGCAAAACCGACTGCCGGCTGATTCCTTCAACGCCGCCGATCTTCGACCTTAAATCCCTATCTCCTCCCAACACTATGGCACTCGACCTCTCCCTCCTCACCCAAGCTGCCAACCAAGCTCGTGGCCTCGCCATGGACGCTGTTCACAAGAGCAACTCGGGTCATCTAGGCCTTCCCCTCGGTGCGGCCGAGATCGGAGCCGCTCTCTACGGCGGCGCGCTCTCCCATTGCCCTAGCGCTCCGCGTTGGCTAAACCGCGACCGTTTCGTGCTTTCTGCCGGTCATGGGTCGATGTTCATTTACTCTTGGCTGCACCTAAGTGGTTATGACCTTCCATTGGAGGAGGTTAAAAACTTCCGCCAACTGCATTCCAAGACCCCGGGGCATCCGGAGTTCCATGAGACACCGGGCGTCGAGTGCACCACCGGTCCGCTCGGTCAAGGTATCGCCAACGCGGTAGGGTTTGCCGTGTCCGGAAAGATGGCCGCGGCTCGTTTTAACACCGAAACCCACCCGATCTTTGACCATCACGTCATCGCGCTCGCGGGGGACGGTTGCATGCAGGAGGGCGTCGCGCTCGAGGCCGTTTCCTTCGCCGCACACCAGAAGCTCGATAACCTGATCCTGATCTTTGATTCCAATGACGTCACCCTCGACGCGATGGCGGACAAGACCCAGAGCGAAGATACCGCCAAGCGATTCAAGGCGCTGGGCTGGAACGTCCAGATGATCGATGGCCATGATATCATCGCTGTCACCAAAGCGGTGGCCAAAGCCAAGAAAGCGATCGGAGCCCCTAATCTCATCATCGCGCGTACCACGATCGCCAAGGGCATCCCGGAAGTGGCCGGTACCAACAAGGGCCACGGGGAGGCGGGTGCTAAGTTTACCGATGCCGCGCGGGCCGGGCTCGGCTTGCCCGCGGAGCAGCATTTCTTTGTCAGCCCCGAAGTGCGGGCGCACTTTGACGCTCTAAAAAAGAAGGCTGAACGCAGCTACAAGAAATGGTCCAAACTGTTCAAGGAGTGGGCTGCAGCCAATCCCGAGAAAGCAGCGCTGCTCGCCAGCGCCGGCACTCCGATTTCCGCCGAAGACCTGCTGGGTGCCGTGCCCGCCTTCGCAGCCGACGTGAAGCTCGCCTCCCGCGCTGCTGGCCAGCAGGTGCTGCAACCGCTCGCCTCGAAACTACCCCTGCTGGTCGGAGGTTCGGCCGACCTCTATGGTTCGACCCTCAACTACATCGCGAGCGATAAAGATTTCGAGCCGGGCAACCCCGGTGGTAGGAATATTCGCTTCGGGATCCGGGAGCACGCCATGGCCGCCATCGCCAA
The DNA here is from genome assembly GCA_044371245.1 of Opitutaceae bacterium. GTDB lineage: Bacteria > Verrucomicrobiota > Verrucomicrobiia > Opitutales > Opitutaceae > IMCC26134_A. Next base: position 2,189 of record JBILUB010000063.1, on the reverse strand, counting down.
CGGTCTCGCCTACGACGGGATTTTCCGTCCCTCGGTCGCCACGTTCCTCGTATTTGCCGATTACTCGCGCCCGGCGATGCGCCTGGCCGCGCTTTGCAAGCTGCCCGTTACCTATATCTATACGCATGATTCGGTTGGTGTGGGTGAAGACGGTCCGACCCACCAACCGGTCGAGACCATTTCGGGTTTAAGAGTCATCCCCGGGCTGGACGTTATCCGCCCCGGAGACCCTGAGGAGACCGCCGGGGCCTTTGCCGCGGCCTTGAGCCGCTCCGATGGCCCCACTCTTTTGGCGCTATCCCGTCAGGCGATGCCGATTCTGAACGAAATCCCTGCTGAGGTCCGTCGTGGCGGGGTGCTGAGCGGTGGCTACGTCGCTGTCCGGGAAACCAGCCCCCTGACCCATGTCATCTTGGCCACCGGCACCGAGCTCAGTCTCGCGGTAAATGCAGCGAAACAACTTGGTTCCGGGGTTCGGGTGGTTTCCATGCCCTGCTTTGAGCGCTTCAAGCGGCAGACGCCGGACTATCGGGAGAGCGTGTTGCCCTCGTCTTGTAGAAAGCGGGTGGCCATCGAGGCGGGCGTCAGCGCGCTCTGGTATCAGTTCGTAGGTTTGGACGGTAAAGTGGTCGGTATCGACCGTTTCGGAATGAGCGCGCCTGGTGCCACGGTGATGAAGGAGCTCGGGATCACGGTAGAAGCCGTGGTCGCTGCGGCTCAGAGTCTCTGAGCGGCGAGATCCGGCTGAGGCAGCGCCCCCCCCAAAAGGGATTCATCGCTCTGTCCGGGGGTGTTTTCAGTCACCGATACGCAGGCCGGGTTTTCCGTTTCGCTAATCGGTTGGGCGGGCCCTTGGCGGCCCGCCTTTTTTGTGCCGTCCGACCATTATGCACCCTTAAATTTGGTTCCTCCGGTTCAGAGCTGACTCAGGTGGGTTGATTGGATGGCCTGTGGTCATGATCTCCATCAGCTCTTCAGCGCCCGCCTTTCTGGACTCGATTTTTTCCCTCTCTGGAAAGGTGGCGGTAGTCATCGGCGGGACTGGCGAGCTGGGTGGCGCGATCGCGGAGGGATTGGCGTCCGCGGGAGCCGAAACGGTTTTAGTTGGCCGCAACCCGGAGAAAGCCCGTGCCCGCCTTGCGAGGATTTCGGGATCGGGCGGCAGGGCATGGTTTCATCCGGCCGAAGCGAGTGATAAAAGCTCTCTGGAGGAACTCCTTGCCGCTGTCTTAGCCCGTAGCGGACGAATTGACATTGTGATCAACGGGGCTGGAGTAAACTCTGCCACTCCAATCTTGGAAATAGCTGAAGAAGAGATTGATAGGATTCTAGGGATCAACTTTAAGAGCGTTTTTTTCGGATGTCAGGTTTTTGGCGGGCACTTAGTCAAGCGAGGTGTCGGCGGATCGATTATCAACATCGGGTCGATGTCCGCCTTGGTGCCGCTTTCGAGGGTGTTTACCTACTCTGCCAGCAAAGCTGCGGTGCATAATCTTTCCAAAAACCTCGCGAGGGAATGGGCGCCGCACGGGGTGAGGGTTAACCTGATTGTGCCGGGCTTCTTTCCGGCCGAGCAGAATCGCCGGATTTTATCGCCTGATAGAATCACCAGTATTTTGGGCCGTACGCCGATGGGGCGTTTCGGTGAAGCCCGAGAGCTTGTGGGGGCGGCAATCTTACTGGCTGGGAATGCCGGCTCTTTCATCACGGGTACCGAACTCGTGGTCGATGGCGGATACCACACCATGTCGATCTAATGTTTAGTCATTGCGATAACCTAAAAAATTTTGATAAATATCGATAATATAGACTTGATAAATCAGTCGGTTAATCGCTTAATGTCCCGGTTATGTTTAACGAACAACTCGCCAAAATTGAAAAAGCCAAGGCTGATATTGCCGCAGCCGAAGCTAAACTCGCGGCCGATCGTGTTGACGCTTTGTCTCGGTTACCCACCGAGTATGGTTTTAGTGATTTGAATGCCTTCCTTAAAGCGGTTAAAGAGGCCTACGGAAAGGGTGGAAAAGCCTCCAAATCCAAACCGGGTCGCAAGCCCAAGACCACAGCCGACTCCGCTCCGGCTAGGAAGTCCAAGGGGACTAAAGGCAAGCGCGCCAAAATTACCGATGAAGTGAAGGGCTTGGTGCGGGAGATGAGCCTCGCGGGCAAGACGGGTCAGGAAATCGCCA
>JBILUB010000062.1:0-10003 GCA_044371245.1 Opitutaceae bacterium | reverse complement strand
GTTTGACCACCTGCCGAGCGCATCGACCGCTCGACGCACCTTCTAGGTGCGCCTTCGGGACGCTGCGCTCGCCATCTGGTTCAACATCTTGCGCGATCTTTCGCCGGGGCTACTGCCGGATCTAGGCTTACGGGAGCGTGCCGAGGGCGGAGGAGGAGATCGCGATTTGATCGATCATCAATCCGCTCTCCCGGCGACCGATACGAAGGGTGTAGGTGCCGGCGGGCAGGCTGGAGGGCTTGCCCGTAAACCAGGTGTACCAAGTCCAGACGCCGGCATTGTCCAGGCCGCCCTTCCACTCGAAGGCGGGGAGATCATCTCCTAGGATATCGATGAAGATCGAGTCCGACAGGGTGGGTCTCACCGAGGGGACCAAGGCCCGAATCGCCACGTTGATGGGGCCGGCCTGGGTGGTCGTGAAGGTGTAGTCGAGGTAGCCGGTGGCGGCCATCGATCCCGTGAGGTTGCTGGCGACGCTGGAGGGCACGACGACGTAGCCGCTGCCGCGGGCGCCGGGATCGTCGTTCCGGATTTCCCAAGGCGAGGCACTCGAGGTGGCGGCGTAGGCCTCCGCTTCGCGCACGGGGCCGTTGACCGGGGGCGGACCGGCCTGGACAGTGACGTCTAGAGTATCGGTGGCTTGAGCGCCATCGTCGTCGGTCACCGTCAGGGTGACCGTGGTCACTCCGACCGGGAAGGATGCGCTGGCGGTGACTCCGGTGGCGGAACCTCCGGTCCAGGACCACGCGTAGCTCGAGATCGAGCCGTCCGAATCGGTGGAGGCCGAGCCGTCCAGGGAGACCGTCTCGCTGCCGGAGTTGTCGGTGTCGGTCACGGAGCGGTCAGTTCCTGCGCTGGCGACCGGGGCTTGGTTAACCGGGGTCCCGCTGGTGACGGTGATGGTGCCGGTCCAGGTCTGGAGGTCCTTCTTGCCGCCCACGGCAGCGGAGCGGTTGTCATAGGCAACGACGCGGTAGGTCTGGAGACCGAGGGGGGCATTGGCGTCGGTGTAGGTGGTGGTGGTGACCCACCAGTTCAGCGCGGGGCCGCTGGTGCCGCGGAAGACGCGGTAGTTGGTCAGATTCCCGGTGCCGGTGTAGGCCGGCCAGGTGAGCACGACGTTCGCGCCGACCTGGGTCAGCGTGAGGGAGCCGACCACTGGCGCGGCGGACACGGTGACTTGCAGGGTGTCAGTGGACTGGGCGCCGGCGTTGTCCGTCACCGTCAGGGTGACGGTGGTCACACCGACCGGGAAGGATGCGCTGGCGGTGACTCCGGTGGCGGAACCTCCGGTCCAGGACCACGCGTAGCTGGTGATGGAGCCATCGGAGTCGGTCGAGGCGCTGCCCGAGAGCGAGACGGTCTCGGAGCCGGAGCCGTCGGTGTCGGTGACGGCGATATCGGCGCCGGCGGCCGCGACGGGCGGGACGTTTACCGCGCTGCCGATGGTGACGGTGAAGCTCGCCGGGTTGGAGAGCGCCTTACCATCGGAGACTTGGTAGTGAATGGTATCGGAACCGGAGCTGACCGAGGCGTGCGGCACGTAAACGATGGAGCCGCCGTCGACGGTGACGTTGCCGCGGAAGCCTCCGCTGACGTGGAAGACCTGCAGGGTGTCGCCGTTCGCGTCCGTGTCGTTGGCGAGGACGTTGACGCGGAGAGTGCCTCCGGCCGCCACGGTGCGCGCGCCCTCGCCGTTGGCTACGGGCTTGGCGTTGGCCGGGGCGGTCTTTCGCACGAAGCGCATGCCGTCCAGGGCGAGAAACTTGCCGTCGCCGGTCAGCGTGTTGATCCGCACCTCCGAGGAGTGGCTGAGAGTGTAGGTGCCGAGGGAGACCCAGCCGACGGCGCTTTGCTGGTTAATCGGCACCGCGGTGCTGCCGGTGAAGTGCTCGACGTGGTAGGTGGCCGAGGTGGTGGCGTTCGTCCAGCTGGGGTTGTAGTTGAAGATCTCATACTCACCGTAGGGCAGGCCGGGGCGGACGTAGGCGTTGCCGTCGCGATTGGAATAGTAGGTACCCACCATCGAGCCGCCGAATTTGGAGGTGCCTTGCTCGATGTTGCTGAAGAAGGTGCCGTTGACGCCGTCGATGATCCAGGCGGGATCAGGGTCGTCGATCATCCAGTCGAACAGGGTGGAGGCGGTGGCCTCGACCCGGAGCTCGGCGCGATAGCTGAAGGTGCGTCCGATCTCGTTCCAAATCGTGCAGCTGTAGTCGCCGGCGTTCGCCGTGGTCACGTTGTTGAGGACGAGGGTAAGCGTCGTGGCGCCGGGGATGGCGACCCCGTCCTTGTACCACTGCGCGCGGGTGATCGGACGGTCGACGAAGGTGCGCACGGAGAACATCGTGTTCTCGCCGACCGCGACGACCTTGGTCTCGGGCTGCTCGATGACTTCGGGGGCGATGTTCTGGATGGATTCATCCATGATCGTCTGCATCTTGGCCTTCAGGGAGGCCTCGATCGAATTGTAGGAGGCGACTTTGATCAGGTTGTTGAATTCGAAACGATCCCCGGCGCCGACGGCGTAGAGTTCGGAGGGCCCTCTGCCGTCCTCCTCGTAGTACTTGTAGCCGTCCGACCAGATGAAGCGCTTGAGCGGGAGGGTCTCGTCGTTGTTGTCACCGAGGAAGCCGACGGCGCGCTCATTCCAGTTGGAATCGGCGTTGAAAAGCAGGGGCGCGAAGCTCTTGCCGTCGAGCGGGGTCTCGGGCTTGGGCAGACCGGCCAGTTCGATGAGCGTGGGATAGACGTCGACCAAGGTGACGGCCTTGCCCTCGGCCTGGTTCGCGCGGCCCTGGCCGCCCGGCAAGCGGACGATCAAAGGGGTGTTGAAGCCGACGTTGTCGGGCGTGCCCTTCGAGAAGTAGCGGTTGTGCTCGCCTAGTCCGTAGCCGTGATCGCCGAAGAGGACGACGATCGTGTCGTTCGCCAAACCGGTAGTGTCGAGATGGTTGAGGATGTCACCAATCAGTTCATCGACCATCGTGAGACAGGCGTAGTAGCCCTCGAGAGACTTCCGGTATTGGGTATCCTCAGGCTGATTGCCGCCCGCGAGATCCGGATTACCCGGGCCGTTGAAGAGACTGTTTTGGGGTGGCAAAACGATCTGCGCGGTCGCGGGATTGGTGACGTTGGTATCGCCAGCGCCCCAACGGTACATGCCGAAATATTTGGTCGGCGCCTGGAAGGGCAGGTGGGGCCGGCGAAAGCCGACCGCCATAAAAAAGGGCTTCTGGGAGGCATCGAGGGTGCCGCCGGGCGAGGCCAGATCGCTGAGCAACGCGATCGCACGCTGCGCCGTGATGCCGTCGACCAGCTTGTCCTCGGTGATCGCGACTCCGTTTTCGTCGGTCGCGGCCAGCTCCGCGATCGTGGACTTCTCGCCGTCCATCAACTCGAAGCGCTCACTACGAATCACGTTATCCGCAAAGCCGAGTGTCTGCAGCTCGGAGGTCTGCTGCACGATGCGATCGCGATTGGGGCCGAAGGGCTCCTCGGAAATGTCCCAGATCTGCGGGACCTCACGCCCAAGGTGAAAAATCTTCGACAGGCGGATGGAGGTGTAGCCGTTGTTGCGGAAATGCTCGGGCATGTACACCGCCGAGCGGTTTCGGCCGTCCGTCTCCCGCACGTCACCGTAGAAACGGTAGCCGGATTTCTCCGGCAGCATACCAGACATAAAGGCCTGGCGAGCTGGCGCACAGCTCGGCCAATTCGAGTAGGCCTGGGTAAACGCGACGCCTTCAGTCGAAAGCCGGTTTAGATTCGGCGTGATCACGCTCGGGTGATGACGACCCCAGGAGGGATGCGAGATCGTCGCACCGCTCAGGTCGTCCACCACGATCATCAACACGTTTGGTTTGTCGGCGGCCGCCTGCACGGCCGTCGCCAGCCCGAAAGCAGCCAGCGCGGTAAGGATTACTTTGTTTAACATCGTTATATCTCGTTCCCCCCCAGCAGGAACGGTTAATTTTCTTGTCTAATTAAGGGAAGTCTCTCCACCTCCGCCCCCAAAAGGGACGCAAGCGTAGAGAGAACACCCTAAGCTAGGTTCATGCCGCAGCTTCAATGCAAAAGCACAGGCAGGGGCTGCCGGCCATCGTTGGCGCTCTTTCGAGCCCTCGACTCGTTTACAGAGTTATTACATAAGCCCCGTTTTGGCCGGTGCATCCGACGATGATTTAACCGCAAAGTCATGTCCTTAACCCTGCCGCCATCGATCCTCGCCAAAGTGTATCAAACGTTAAATTTGCGCGACGCCTCATCGCGGCGCCTCCCCGCGGAAGGAGCCGACCATCCCCTCTCCCCTTTTTCGACCTTCCGGCCCGTCGTCTGACGCCGGGCGCAAGCCACGCGCTGCGATTGAGATTTGCCGTCAGCGCGCGCCCATGTTGGCTCGGAGCAACATGACGCCGGCCGAAAACGAAGAGCCCTCCCCCACCACTCGCTACGACGACCAACCCACCCTCGGCGAAATCAAAATCAACCACAACGTGGTCGCCGGCATCGTGCGACTCGCCGCCCTGCGCGTGGACGGCGTGGCAGGAGTCGGCGGCGGTATCGTCGACGGCCTGAGTGAGCTCTTCGCCAAACGCGAAGCAGACCATCGTGGCGTAAAAGTGACCGAGGATGCGGAGGATAACTACTTCATCGAGCTTCGCCTCGTCATCGCTTACGGCGCCGGCATCGGCAAAACCGCCTACGAGGTCCAAATCGCGGTGGCCAAACAAGTCACCGCCATGACCGGCAAGCCTGTGCGCAAAGTCGACGTCATCATCGAAGGCGTACGCCTCCCAGCCGGCCAGAGCGGCGAAAAGGACGAGGACGACTCTTGGCCGGAAATGCCCGCCACCGACTGATCGCGCCGCCCGCTCTTCTCCCATCCCCGCGCCCCCAGCGGCGTGACTGGCTCGCCACTCCACCCCACCCCGCCACGCCGCCCGAATCTCATGAACGATCTCACCGCCTGGGCCGACCTGCTCTGGAACGATCCGCCTCCCGAAATCCTCCTGTTCTGGGTCGCGCTCGCTCTCTGGATCCTGCTGGTCGTCCTGCGCGCGCCCTCGCCCCTCGTCCTGCGAAAATCCGACGGCGGCCGCCTCTCGATCTCCCGCCACGCGCTTAACCGCCTGCTCGAAGCGTGCGCGGAACAGTTAAACGGCGTGGCCCAAGCCCGCGCCCAAGTGCGCAAACGCGGCGGCAAGTTTCACACCACGCTCCAGCTCCGCGTCCGGCCCCATGCGAAACTCGACGCCATCCAAGGTTATCTCGAACAGGAGATCGCCGACATCTACCGTCAAAATCTCGGCCTCCCCGAAGCCGCCGGCCGAGTCGAGATCCGCGTGATCGGCGTCGTGGCCGAAGCCAAGAATTTCTAAATCGGCTCCTTATCCCACGGCCGCGGCCGTCGATCTTTACACTTCCGGCTTTATTCCCGTCGCCCACCCCGCCTTGCTCCTGCGCATGCAGACGATCGGCGAACGACTCGAAGAAGCCCGCAAGCGTAAAGGTATCTCCATCCGCGAAGCCGCCGAAGCCACCAAAGTCCGCGGCGACTACCTGCATAAATTCGAGAGCAACCAGTTCGACCTCAAACTGCCCGAGATCTACATCCGCGGTTTCCTGCGCATCTACTCGAACTACCTGAAGCTCCCCGCCGAGAAACTCGTGGCCGACTACCTCGCGCTCGGTCTCGGCGAAGGAGGCCGTGCGCCGGGTCGTGGCCTCAATCGCGAAATCTACGGCAAGATCGAGATCAGCCATACCTCCTCGAGCGGGGCCTCCATCAGCAAAAACCCTTCCGTCTCCCCCGCGCCCTCGGCGGCCGCCGCCGCTCTCACGCCGGAAGCCGACGCCCCGCCAGCCGTGGCCCAGCGCCAGCCTTTCCAGCCCCGCATGCCCCTGGGCGGCCTCGATCGCGCCCTCCTCTCGAAAAACGGCCTCTGGCTCGGCCTCGGTGCCCTCGTGCTGCTCGCGCTGCTCACCTGGGGGGTGATTTCCCTTTTCAGCGGCGCCTCCGAGCCGCGCCCCGCTCCGGTCGCCACCACGAGCGAGCCCGTTTACATCCTCGCTCTCCGGCCGGTGCAAATCACCGCCGTGAAAAGCAAGGTCGATGGCCGCGAACTGGCCCCGCCCACGAACCTAGTCACCGGTCAGCGCTACCCCCTGCCCAACGAGCCCATGCTCGTCTCCGTCGCCGCCCGCGAGGCCATCCAGATCGAGTACAAGGGCGCCCGCTATGCCGCCAGCGGGGCCAACGTCACCGGCCCCGGTACCCTGGACCTCGACTTCAGCGCCCAGCGCTGATCAACCGCCCAGCGGCCGGACGCGCTCGGCCCATTCCGCCACCGGCACGCCGCCGATCAGGTGCTCGTGCACGATCCGCTCCACCCGCTCCGGGGTGGCCCGCCCATACCAGACCCCTTCCGGATAGACCAACAACCACGGGCCTCCGGCGCACACCCTCAGACACTCGGCCTTGCTCCGCAGAGCGCGCGCCCCCCCGTCCTTGCAAGCGGCTTTTAAGGCTTCCCACGACGCGAGCCCCTCGGCCCGTGCGCAACAATCCGGGCCGGGACAGAGGAACGCGTGCCGATCGGCCCGCTCCAGACCCATCTTGGCAAAACCCGCCGCGATCGCCCGCTCCTCCGTTTGCTCATTTGCCATGACGCGCCTTCTGGCCGGCCCCCGCCGCCTTGGCCAACCCTTTTCGCCCCCCGGCGACGGGCGCGGGATCGATCGCCCGCGCCACCACCTCCAGCGCCAGCCGTCCCGCGGGGCCGACGCGCCTCAATCGTATCTGTTTTCCGAATACGCCGCTGAGTTTTCCGGCCGTCAGGGTCTCCTCCCGCGGACCGGCGGCGGCGACGCGGCCCCCGCGCAGCAGGAGCACGTGGGTGAAGGCGGGGGTGATCTCCTCGACATGGTGGGTCACCAGCACCAGCGCCGGTCCCCGCGCCTCGCTCGCCAGCTTTTCCAGCCGGGCCAAAAACTCCTCCCGCGCCACCGGATCGAGGCCGGCACAGGGCTCATCCAGCACCAGGAGGCGCGGGCGCGCCATCAGCGCCCGAGCGATCAGCACCCTTTGCCGCTCACCCTGCGAAAGCACTCCCCAGCATCTGTCGGCAAGATGGGCGGCCCCGGCCCTCGCCAATTGCCGGCGCGCCGCTCGTATCTCGGCCGGCGCCGGCTCACCCCAAAGATCCAGCTGGGCCCGCAGGCCACTCACCACGGTCCGCAACGCGGGCTCACGCTCCGGCACCGCCGCCTGCAAGGCGCTGGAGACCAGGCCCAAGCGCAGTCGCAGCTCCCGCCAGTCGTACGCGCCAAAATCCCGGCCCAGTACGCGGAGCTCGCCAGCCGAGGGTGTCAGGTAGGCGAAAAGCACCTTGAGCAGGGATGTTTTTCCGCAGCCGTTCGGACCCAGCACCGCCCAGTGCTCGCCCCGCCCCACTCGCCAATCGATCCCATCCAGCACCGTGGTCTCCCCCCGCTCCACCCTCAGGCCGACGACCCGCAGCAAGTCTCGATCCTCGCGCCTCTGGTACTTCATCAAAAGCGACGCTGCCCACGTCCTTTCATCGGTCAACGCCCGCTCCTCCACCGCCGCACGCTTGGCTCACCCTGCCGACCCCGTATAGACTCTTCCGATGAGCCGGTTTTTCCACCCTCTCGGCCTGATCTGCGCGCTTCTGCCGGGCGTGGGGCGTGCGGACCTGCCCGCGCAGCAGGACGTGTTCTCCTTCGTGGTCTACAACGTCGAGAATCTCCATGATTTGGACGGCATCGCCGCTTACGACGACTTCCAAGGATCCGCTTGGACCTCCCGGCACCTGCGCGTAAAGCTCGAGAACCTGGTTTCCGTGCTCGCGCGGATCGAGCCCGCCGGCGGTCCGGCCCTGATCGCTTTCAACGAGATCGAGACGGACCACAGCCCCGACACCTCCGTGCCGGGAGGTGATTACACCGCGTGGCTCGCGGCGGTGGCGGGTGAACGCGCGGCGGACTGGTTGTCCGAACCCGTGCTTCCAGCCGCTTTGGCCGGCCTGCCGGCAGAGGCCTGGCTGCTCAAGGCCTGTGCCGACCGGGGACTCGGACCCTACTCGGTGGCGGTCGCATCCGCCGGTACCACCGGCGACGAGCCGTCTGCGATACGCAACGTCCTCTTCTCTCGTTTCCCGATCTCTGCGATCCGGACTCACCCGCTCCTCCAGGCCCGCGCCATGCTTGAGGTCGAGTTGGATGTGCGTGGCACGCCCCTGACCGTGTTGGTCAACCACTGGAAAGCGGGCGCGAGCGATCCCGCGGCGGAGGCCATCCGCCGGGAAAACGCCCGCGTCCTGCGCGCCCGCCTCGATGAGTTGCTCGCGCGAGATCCGCAGGCCGACATCATCGTCACCGGCGACCTCAATTCCCACTACAACCAACGCCAACGGCATCGCGCGCTCCGCCCCACGGCCATCAACGACCTCCTCGGCTCCCAGGGTAATGAACTGGCGCTGCGCGGGCCCGAACGCGTGCTCTACAACCTCTGGTTCGAGCTCCCTTCCGATCAGCGGGGCTCCGACATCTACCGCGGCGAATGGGGCACCTTGATGCACCTGCTCCTCACCCGCGGACTCTACGATCAAAACGGCATCCAGTACGTCGACGGCTCGTTCGCGGTGATGAAGTTTCCCGGGCTCAACGCGAACGCCCTCGGCCTGCCTCTTCGCTGGTCGCGAGGCGCCACGCCCGGCGGCTTTTCCGACCACTTTCCGCTGCGTGCCCGCTTCCGGCCCTTGGCGACCAAGGACCGAGATCAGTGGCTGGCGCTCGAACAACCCAGCCTGAGCAGCCAAGGTGGCGAGCGGGTCGTCCCGGTGGATAGCGCGCCCGTCGATCTGTTTCGCGAGGCGCTCGTGTTTAACTCGATGCCCGCGGGCACCGAGCTGCGCGGCGGAGCTTACACCGGCCGGATCTTCTTCATCGAGGCCGACTCGAGAATCGACGCCCGCGGCCGTGTCTTTGTCACGCTGGATGGGCTGGATTACGAGGTCTACAGCCACCAAAAAAACCTGCGGGAAAAACTCCGCGCCCGCACTCGCGCGGAAGGGCGGCTGGGCTTTTATGGAGAGCTCGGTCCCTTTCGCGATCGCTGGCAATTCCTCCTGTACGGGCCGGAGTGGCTACCATGACCACCGGTCCAGCGCTCCCTCTCAGCTAAACACCGACTCACTCGTAGCGGGCGGGGCGGCCGAGGTAATTCAGGGACAAGATTTCTTTCCAAACTCGATACCGGCCTTCGACGCTGATGCGCCCGTGCTCCTCGTGCTCCGGGCTGGGCAAAAGAAAGCCGAGTTGGGTGTTTAGGTGCTCCAACTCTCCCTGTTGTGCATTGAGGTCAGCCAACGGATCAGTCGTCCACGGTACCGCGGTCCCTGCCGCGCCGGAGACGCGCGCGCGGTGCCGTTCCAAAAGCGTGGCCAAACGCCGGATCCACGGGCGTCGCTCCAGGCACCAATTCTCCGGATAAAACCCGGCGAAAGGCAGGTAGTGGTTGTCCGTCACGATGCGCCGGCCATCCGCCAGCTGCGTCGCGAGGTGCAGACAAACCGTGACGTTGCCCATCGGTTGAGGGATGAAGGTGACTTGGAGCCGTGTGAGCCCGGTCGCATCCTGATAAAAGGACGCTCGGATATGGAGTCCGCTCGCGACCTCCGCACGCAGGGCCTGCACCGTTTTGAATCCGGTCGCGCGGATTTGATCACGCAGGGTGAGAAAGCGCCCTTGGACCGGCCACTCATCGCCTCCCCGATTGGCGGTGAACCGAGGGAATAGCGGCATCGGACTCACGCTCATGGCATGCACCGCGAGCCAGTGATAGATGCTCTCGAGAAAAAACCACCCGATAAGAAAGGCGACTAGGAGCACCGCAAACGGACGAGCACTCCAGCCAAAGTGGATGCAGAGTTGAGCCGAGCCTCCGGCGAGCATCAACCAACGCAGCCACCGATTCACG